>NZ_JBHWHV010000068.1:0-55142 GCF_042732375.1 Streptomyces sp. NPDC059785 | reverse complement strand
GCGCCGTACTGCTCGTACGGCGCCCGCGGTCTTCACACGTGCGGTGTATGCCGACCCGCCCCGGTAAGGGGTCAGGCGGACTTGCGGCTGTCCCGCGGATGAACGGCGATGTTCATCGCGCCGGAGCGCAGAACGGCCAGACGCTCCTCGAGGACCTCTTCGAGTTCCTCGCGGGTGCGCCGCTCCATCAGCATGTCCCAATGCGTACGCGCGGGCTTGGCCTTCTTTTCCTCAGGGCCGTCGCCGTCCACGAGGAGTGCTGGGGCCCCGCAGACCTTGCACTCCCACTCCGGCGGAATCTCCGCCTCGACCGAGAAGGGCATCTCGAAGCGGTGCCCCTTCTCGCATGCGTACTCCACGGCCTGGCGCGGGGCCAGGTCGATGCCGCGGTCCGTCTCGTAGCTGGTCACCACGAGGCGCGTGCCGCGAAGAGCTCGCTCACTCATGAATCGTGCCTCCCGGGCTTGTCGCCCACAGGACAGGTGTCGCTGTCGTCGTCATCCGGTCAACGTCCGGTCGGCCGTAAAGATTCCCGTTCCGGGTCATGCGTCGCCGTCGTAGCCGCCCCTTGTTGTACCCACCAACGCCCGGTTTGTCACATCTGACAGCAGATGTCACCCAGCGTTTCGTCTTCTTTGGCGCGCAGTAACGGTACGCCTGGCAGGCCAAACGCGTACACTACCGCCCTTTGGGCTCGCGCGCTAAATCCTGTCCGGAACGGGATTGCCCGCGTCGCGCACCGCCTGCCGTACCGGGACGCGCGCGAGCAGCACGAACCCGATGACGAAGAAGACCACCAACGAGATGATCGCGTCCCGATAACTTCCGGTCAGCTGATAGGTGAGACCGAACAGGAGCGGGCCCAGCCAGCTCATGCCGCGGTCGCTCATCTCGTACGCCGAAAAGTACTCCGCCTCCTTGCCCGGCGGCACCAGGTGCGAGAAGAGGGAGCGGGAGAGGGCCTGGCTGCCGCCGAGGACCAGGCCGATGCCGGCGGCCAGGACGAAGAACCACACCGGCGCGCCGGCCGGCAGGAAGTAGCCCGCGGCGAGCGTCGCCGTCCAGGCGGCCAGCGAGCCGAGGATCACGCGCTTGGCGCCGTGGGTGCGGGCCAGCCGGCCCATGCCGAGCGCTCCCGCCACCGCGAGCACCTGGACGAGCAGCACGGCGACGATCAGCGTGGACTGGTCCAGGCCCAGCTCCTCGGAGCCGTACACCGAGGCCTGGGAGATCACGGTCTGGATGCCGTCGTTGTAGACGAGGTACGCCAGCAGGAAGGCGAGGGTGAGCGGTTTGCCGCGCATGTCGCGGACCGTGGCGGCGAGCTGCCGCCGGCCGGGCGCCGTCGGCGCGGCGGACGCGGAGGCCGTGCGGCGGTCGCGCAGCGCCTTCAGCGGCACCAGCGTGAAGGCGCCCCACCACACGCCCGCCGAGGCCAGGCAGATGCGGACGGCGGCCGTCTCGGAGACACCGAAGGTGTCGTGGGCGGTGTAGAGGATCAGGTTGCCGACGAGGACCAGGGAGCCCGCCGCGTAGCCGAAGGCCCAGCCCCGGGAGGACACCGCGTCGCGTTCCCCGGGCGGGGCGATCTGCGGCAGGTAGGAGTTGTACAGGACCATCGAGACGGCGATCGCGGCGTTGGCGACGATCAGCAGCAGGCCGCCCAGCAGATAGCGGTCGCCGTCCAGGAAGAACATCCCCGTGGTGGCCGCGGCGCCCGCATAGGCGGCGGTCGCGAGAAGGGGCTTCTTGCGGCCGGTCCGGTCCGCCGCGGCACCCGCCGCCGGCATCAGCACGATCGCCAGGATCACCGACGCGGACACGCAGTACGCGAAGAAGGAACCGGCCCGGACCGGGATCCCCAAGGGGTGCACGAAACCGTCCGCGTCCGCCGCCGACTCGGCGACCGACGTCAGATAGGGGCCGAGGAACACGGTCAGCACGCTCGTCGAGTAGACGGAGCACGCCCAGTCGTAGAAGTACCAGCCGCGCTGCTCGCGCCGCCGCTCGGCGATCCCGCCGCTCTCCCCTGAGGAGTCCGGCGCGTCCCCAGGGGGGACGCCCATCGCCTGCTCGGTGTCGGTGCCCACCGTGTTCCCCGCTCCTCTGCGCTCCGTGCTCCGCCGTGCCGCCCCGTCGACGCGGGCGCGCGGGCTCAGACCCAAGTGCCCCGCTCTTCAAGGACCTTGCGCAGCGTGTCGATGTGATCGGTCATGATGCCATCCACGCCGAGGTCCAGGAGCCGGTGCATGCGTCCGGGCTCGTTGACCGTCCAGACGTGCACCTGGAGGCCGAGCGCGTGCGCGGTGCGCACGAAGCGCCGGCCGACCACCGGGAGGCCCGACTGGCTCTCCGGCACCTGCGCCGCCACCGCCGAGCGGCGCACCGCGGCCGGCACACCCCACGCGCGCAGTCGCAGCGCAGCGACGCCCCGGGTGCCGTACGAGGTGGCCAGGCGGGGTCCGGCCAGGCGCTGGGCGCGGCTCACGCGCGCCTCTGAGAACGAGCCGACGCAGACGCGGTCCCAGGTCCCGGTGCGGCCGATGAGGTCGAGCAGCGGCAGCAGGGCCGGCTCCGCCTTCACGTCGACGTTCCAGCGGGCCCCGGGAAAGGCTTCGAGAAGCTCCTCGAAGAGGGAGACCGGCTCGGTGCCCGCCACGCGCGCGTGGCGCACGTCGCTCCAGGGGAGGTCCGCTATCCGGCCCGTCCCGTCGGTGACCCGGTCCAGGGTGGTGTCGTGGAAGGCGACGAGCCGGCCGTCGGCCGTCGCGTGCACGTCCGTCTCCAGATAGCGGTACCCCGCCTCCACCGCCCGGCGGAACTGCGTCAGGGTGTTCTCCAGACCGTCCGCGGCGCCGCCCCGGTGCGCGAAGGCGAGGGGCCCGGGGTGGTCGAGGTACGGGTGGCGTATGTCCGTGCTCACCGGGGCAGTATCGCGCCCTCCGGTTGACCGGCGGCGACGACGGCGCTGCCGACCGGTGCCGGCGGGGCGGCGAACACACGCAGGAAGAGCTGCGCCAGGGGCCCGATGGACAGCGCGTACAGCACGGTGCCGACGCCTACCGTCCCGCCGAGGGCGAACCCCGTCACGACCACGGCGACCTCCACGGCGGTACGGGCCAGCCGGACGGACCGCCCGGTGCGCAGATGCAGCCCCGTCATCAGGCCGTCGCGCGGCCCCGGACCGAAACCGGCCGTGATGTACAGCCCCGTCGCCACGCCGTTCAGGAGTACCCCCGTCACGAGGAGCGGGATCCGTACGCCCAGGCCGTGCACGCCGGGCACCAGGGCGAGGGTGGCGTCCATGGCGAGACCGACCACGAAGACGTTGGACACCGTGCCGAGCCCCGGCCGCTGGCGCAGCGGGATCCAGGCGAGCAGCACCAGGGCTCCGACGACGATCGACACCACGCCGATGGTCAGCCCGGTCAGCTCGGCCAGACCCTGGTGCAGCACGTTCCAGGGCTCCAGGCCGAGCCCCGACTCCACGAGCAGCGCGGAACTCGCGCCGTACAGTGCCAGGCCGGTGTAGAGCCGGAGGAGGCGCAGCGGCAGCCGTCCGGCGGCGGTGCGTGGTGCGGCGGGTGCGGGCTGTGCGGGCAACGGGATCCCCCCAGGTGGTGGCAGTGGCCTGACGCATGACACTCTGTGGCCCGGGAAGTGACGTCATCCATGGCCAATTCGCGGAAGGTGGACTGATCACCATGGCGCAGTGGACCTCGGCCGTGGGCGCGGCGCAGCTCGCCCGGCTCCTCAACTCCCAGCAGGACCGGCCCGCGGGGCCCGGCACCCGCCGCCCGCCGGCCTACCGCGCGCTCGCCGACGGCGTCCGGCTGCTGGTCCTGGAGGGCCGGGTGCCGGTCGCGGCCCGGCTGCCCGCCGAGCGCGAGCTGGCCCTGTCCCTCTCCGTCAGCCGCACCACGGTCGCCGCTGCCTACGAGGCGCTGCGCACCGAAGGGTTCCTGGAGTCCCGCCGCGGCGCGGGCAGCTGGACCGCCGTGCCGGCCGGCAACCCGCTGCCCGCGCGCGGCCTCGAACCACTGCCCCCCGAGGCTCTCGGCTCCGTGATCGACCTCGGCACCGCCGCGCTCCCCGCGCCCGAGCCGTGGCTCACCCGCGCCGTCCAGGGCGCCCTGGAGGAACTGCCGCCGTACGCCCACACCCACGGCGACTACCCGGCCGGGCTGCCCGCGCTGCGCTCGATGCTCGCCGAGCGGTACACCGCGCGCGGGATCCCGACGATGCCCGAGCAGATCATGGTCACCACCGGGGCGATGGGCGCGATCGACGCCATCTGCCACCTGTTCGCCGGGCGCGGCGAGCGGATCGCCGTCGAGTCGCCCTCGTACGCCAACATCCTGCAACTGATGCGGGAGGCCGGAGCCCGCCTCGTGCCGGTCGCCATGGCCGAGGGGCTCGCCGGGTGGGACATGGACCGCTGGCGGCAGGTCCTGCGCGAGGCGGCGCCCCGCCTCGCGTACGTGGTGGCCGACTTCCACAACCCGACCGGCGCGCTCGCCGACGAGGACCAGCGGCGCCGCCTGGTCGACGCGGCGCGCTCCGCGGGCACCGTGCTCGTCGTCGACGAGACCATGAACGAACTGCACCTGGACGACGACTTCGAGATGCCGCGCCCCGTCTGCGGCTTCGACCCGGCGGGCTCGACCGTGATCACCGTGGGCTCGGCCAGCAAGGCGTTCTGGGCGGGCATGCGCATCGGCTGGGTGCGGGCCGCGCCCGACGTGATCCGCAGCCTGGTCTCCGCGCGCGCGTACGCCGACCTCGGCACCCCGGTCCTGGAACAGCTCGCGGTGAACTGGCTGCTCACCACCGGCGGCTGGGAGGAGGCCCTGCGGCTGCGCCGGGGACAGGCCGCGGAGAACCGGGACGCGCTGGTCGCCGCCGTCCGGCGGACCCTGCCCGACTGGGAGTTCGCGGTGCCCCGCGGCGGGCTCACCCTGTGGGTGCGCACCGGGGGCCTGTCGGGCTCACGGCTCGCCGAGGCGGGGGAGCGGGTCGGTGTCCGCGTCCCCTCGGGACCGCGCTTCGGGGTCGACGGGGCCTTCGAGGGCTACGTACGGCTGCCGTTCACCGTGGGCGGCGCGGTCGCCGAGGAGGCGGCGGCCCGCCTGGCGGCGGCGGCCCGGCTGGTGGAGACGGGGCGGATGGGCGGCGGGGCGGACGGTCCGCGTACGTCCGTGGCCTGAGCGGACCGCTCGGGCCACGGACGTCGGCAGTCGTGCGGTGTGCTCTCCGTCGCTCGTCCTTGGCGGGTGCGTGGTGACTGGTCGCGCGGTTCCCCGAGCCCCTCGGGGGCGCTTCCTCAGCTCTCCGCCGCGGCCTCGGCCTGAACCGGTGCCGTGTTCTTCGTCAGTACCGGGACCGGCGCCGGTGGCGGGGGCGGGGGCTTCTCCGGTTCCCTCGGGTGCAGGGCCTCCGGCTCCAGGGAGTCCGCCCGCCCCGGAACGAGCCCCAGCACCGCACGGCGGTGGCTCTCGCTCGTAGCGTCGTCGTACGGGTCAGGCGTGGCCGGGACCTGGAGCCGGTGGACCGGCCCCGAGCCGAGGCGGGCGTAACCGCGCCCGGCCGGCATGTCGGGCGCCGGAGTGGTGTGCGGGGGAACGCCCAGGACCGCCGCGAGCTGCGCGGGGGTCGCCGGACCGAGCACCACGCGCGCGCGGGTGTGCCGCCGCACCGGCTCGGGCAGCGCCTCCAGGCTGTCGAGCTGGTCGGCCACGACGACCGTGACATTGGCCGGACGGCCGTGCCGCAGCGGGACCTGGAGCAGCGACTGGGGATCCTTGCGGCCGTCGGCGGCGGCCACCAGGCCCAGCGTGCTCGGGCGGTCCAGCAGGATCCACAGCGGACGCGTGATGTCGTCGGGGGCGGGCCGGCCCGCCTGCCGGGCCCGGTTGGCGGCCACCAGCCGGCGTTCCGTCTCGTGCGCCGCCCACTCGAGACCGGCGAGCGCGCCGGCCGGTCCCGACTCGACGGTCAGCACCCCGTCGCAGTCGGACAGACAGGCGTACTCGCCGGTGCCGCCGCCCTCGATGATCAGGACGTCCCCGTGCTGGAGGGCCTGGAGGGCGATCGAGCGCAGCAGCGTCGTCGTGCCGCTGCCCGGTTCGCCGGTGACCAGCAGGTGAGGCTCGGTCGAGCGGACGCCGGTGCGCCAGACGACGGGGGGTACGTCGCGCTGTTCCTCGCCCTGGGTCAGAGGCAGGGTGCGCCGGACGCCGGTCGGGTCCGTGAAGCCGAGGACCGTCTCACCGGGTGCCGTGACGAAGCGCTGGGCGGCGATGTCGGTCGGCAGCGGGGGCAGCACCGACACCGCGAGCTCGTTGGCCTCCTGGTCCCAGGCGAAGTGGTACTCGCGGTCGCGGCCCGACTTGGCGTGCAGCACCTGCTCGATGCGGCTGCGGGACTCCGCGTCGCCGTCCGTGAAGTACGCCGGGTAGCGGACGAGCAGGCGGGTCACCCGGCCGGTGTCGTCGAACTCGTACGAGGTGAGGGCCTTCTCCCAGGCGCCGCCGTGGGTGAACAGCGGATCGGGGTCCTCGGGGACGGTGAAGTACGGGACCAGCGCGTCGTACAGGGACTGGAGCCGTCTGGCCTGGGGCTCGTCCAGGCCGGTGGCTTCCGCCTGCCGGGGTTCGCGGCCCTTCCAGGCGGCGGCCGCCATCAGCGCGACGGCGGCCATCAGCGGCCCGTAGGGCACCAGGGCCACGACCAGGAGGACGGACGCGATCAGGAACAGCAGCGGCCCCCGCCGGTCCTTGGGGGTGTCGGCCCACTTGCGCCGCCCGGCCCCGGCCAGCCGGCGCAGCCCACGGGTGACCGTGATCAGCGGGTGCAGGACGTCGGTCGCGCTGTCGGCCGCCGTCCGGGCCAGCTCCCGGCTCCGGGCGAGCTGTGCGCTGCCGCTGCTCAGAATGCGGGGAAGGGGGCGCCGGGCCACTGCTGTCTCCTGTTGGGTGTGTGTCTGGTGGTGCGTGTGCAGGGGGTGGGCGTCAGAACTTGATCCCGCCGAGCAGGCTCGCCAGGCTCTCGCCGCCCGCCTTGATGCTCGGCGCGATGGCCGTGCTGGCGAGGTAGAAGCCGAAGAGGGCGGAGACCATGGCGTGCGAGCCCTTCAGGCCGTCCTTGCGGAAGTAGAGGAAGACGATGACGCCGAGCAGGACGACGCCGGAGACGGACAGGATCATTTTTGGCTCCTGGTTTCGTGGGGACAGTCACCATGAGTTCTTCCAGGCTCACAGCATGTATCCATACGATAAAAGGTGCAACTGGGTGAAAACCGGCTCATTTCACCCGGATGGCCGAGCCTTGCCGGGGTGTCGGAGGGGCCGCCGGGTCGGGCGGAAACCGGGGTGATCTTTGCCCCGGCGGGGTCGGAACAGGTGCGCGGAAGCCAGTACGCTGGCGATTCACCCGTACGGCCGCGCCACTCGCCGTCGTACGCTCCCCGCGCACGACGGCTCCGCCGGCTGTCGTACGCTCCCGCAGTCCCCGAAGCACCCCTGAGTCGAGCGAGAGGCGGTCCGGCCGATGAGTGAAGTCCCCGACCCCGAAGTCGTGGAACTGGCGACCAAGATCTTCGATCTGGCGCGCCGCGGCGAGACGGAAGCCCTCGTGGCCTACGTCGACGCGGGCGTTCCGGCCAACCTCACCAACGACCGCGGCGACTCGCTCGTGATGCTGGCCGCCTACCACGGCCACGCGGACGCGGTGCGCGCGCTCCTCGACCGCGGCGCCGAGGCGGACCGGGTCAACGACCGGGGTCAGACCCCGCTCGCCGGAGCCGTCTTCAAGGGCGAGGAGGCCGTCATCCGGGTGCTCCTGGAGGGCGGCGCCGACCCGGCCGGGGGCACCCCCTCGGCGGTCGACACGGCCCGCATGTTCGGCCGGACAGAACTGCTCGAATTGTTCGGCGCACACTGATACGACCGCCCTGACCAGGCGAAACGCAAGAAACGGGGGAGGCGGTACGGGGCCGCCGGAAATGCGGTCGCGGCAGGAAGAACCGCTGGGTCATCATGACGTCGTGATTCACGGACGCGATGGCTGGGCAGGTGTTGCCGCACCGCGCGGGCCGTGACGCGGCCCGCATGGGCCACCGACGAGAGGCAGAGGAAGATGGTCTACAGCAAGCAGGAAACGGCGGGCGCCCCGACGTGTTGTCACGCGGCCAGGTAAAGCACGATCCCCGGTTGCGTCGACGCTTGATGTGAGGCTGTTTCCCATGTTCGATCCGGTCATAGCGCCCAGCGGTACGCTGCTCGGCCTGCTCCAGCGGGGCCGCGGCGACGGCACACTGCACGCGCTCACCGCCCCCCGCCCCGAAGCGCTCGCGGCACTCAATCACTGCGTGCTGCACGACCCCCGCCACGACTGGCAGGTCGAGAACCGCTCCCTGTACTACGCCCGTCTCTACCTGGATCTGAGCGGCGGCCTCGACGAGATCGAGCGGCACCTCTTTGAGGCCGAGGACGTGCTCGACACCTGCGAGTCGCGCACCGGCCTCGCCCTCGCGGTCCTCGGCCACCTCGCCTCGTACGGCAGGCGGGACGCGCTCGAACTGCTGCGCCGGTACGCGGCTTCCGGGACCAACTGGGCCTGGGCCCTCGACGAGCTGGCCCTGCGTGACGACGACGCGGGCCTGCGCTCCCTCGCCGCCCCCGTCCTGGCCCGCTTCCCGGCCGGACCCGAGGGCGACGCGGAACTCGCCGCCCAGGTCCGCGACGCCTTCGAACCCAGGCCCTGGCGCCTGTGGTCCGAGGACCCGAGCCCCGCGATCGGCCCACGCGTGCGTGCCGCGCAGGAACAGGGCTCCTTCGACCGCTGGCAGCGCCAGATGCGGCCCTCCGGACCGCGCCCCGGCTGGAGCGTGCGGGCCGTCTTCGACTGGGCCCAGGAGGGCGTCGAGCGCGGCGCCGCGCTCCATGTGCCGGCCGCCCGCTGTCTCAGCGCCGTCGCGGGACCCGAGGACCGGCCCGAGATCCTCCAGGCCGCCCGTGGCGGAGCCGACGGCGCCCGCTGCACCGCCCTGCGCTACCTGGCCGACAGCAACGATCCCGAGGCCCTCGATCTGATCGAGGGCGCCGCGGTCACCGGCACGAGCGCCGTCGTGGAGGCCGCCGTGGACGCCTTCGAGCGGATGCGCAGCATCGCCGCCGTGCAGCGGGCCCGGCGCTGGGCGCACCGGCCCGACGCCCTGGGGGCCGCCGCCGGGCGGATGCTCGCCTGCCGGGGCGGCGCCCAGGACAGCGAACTGGTCCTCGGCGCCCTGCGCGAAGCGGTCCGCGGCGAGGGGCCCGACGCGCCGACCCTGTGGACCCTCGTCGACGGCACGGGACGTCTCGGCATCCATTGCGCCGCACCCGTGCTGCGGCACGTGTACCGCGAGACGGCCTCCTCCCATCTGCGCGGCCGGGCCGCCCGGGCCCTGGCCGCCACCGACCCCTCGTTCGCCGCGGGTTTCGCCGTCGAATGCCTCTGGGACTGCGAGGAGACCACCCGCGAGGTCGCCGCACGGCACGCCGAGACCGGTGACGCCCGCGTCGTCGACCAGCTCCGCAGGCTCGCCGCCGACCCGGCCGAGGAGGCGGAGGTCCAGACGGCCGTACGCAGCCGCATCGGCCCCGACGCGCCCGCGAAGTGAAACTGGGCCACGCGCCCGCGAAGTGAATCAGGGCCACGCGTCCGCGAGGTGAACGGGGGCCGACGCGCGTCCGGCGTACGGACCGGGCCCGCCGCACCGGCCGAGCGAAGCCCGGGGCCGGCCCGCCGGGCACGAGGGGTCGGATGCCCGCCTCGCCGGCCCCGGACCCGGTGGACACCGGCCCGCCGTACCGGCCTTGGGCCCGGTGGACACCGGCCCGCCTCGCCGGTCCCGGAGCCGGTGGACGCCGGCCCGCCGCGTCGGTCGTGCGGGCGGCGAGGGCCCGCCGTACCGGCTCTGTTGAACAGGGGATGACCCTCCGGGCAGTCCGGTGTGGACGTGGGGCGGCGTGGGCGGGTGTGCCGCGCAACGCTCATGGGACGTTCCTCGGCCGGAAAGATCCACGTTGACGCGGCCACGTCCAACGCGAGGACAACACGGGGTATGCGTGTCGTCATCGTGACCGAGTCCTTTCCCCCCGATGTGAACGGCGTGGCCCACTGCGCGCTCCAGACCGCCCGGCACCTCGTCGAGCGCGGTCACGCTCCCCTCGTCGTCGCCCCCGCCTCCCCGAAAACCCCGGCCGCCGCCCCGTTCGAGGCGGGCGCGCCCGACGCGCCCTGTCCCGTCGTCCGCGTCCCCTCCCTCCCGCTCCCCGGCTACCCACAGGTGCGCGTCGCCCTCCCCAGCCGGCGCGTCGCCGCGGCCATCACCGAGCACCGCGCCGACATCGTCCACCTGGCCAGCCCCTTCGTCCTCGGCGTACGCGGCATGGCCGCCGCCGCCCGGCTCGGCATCCCCGCCGTCGCCGTCTACCAGACCGACCTCGCCGGATACGCCCGTACGTACATGGGCGCGGGCGAGGCCACCGCCTGGCGGCGGATCCGCTCCGTGCACGCCGCCGCCGACCGCACGCTCGCCCCCTCGGGCGCCGCCCTGCGCGACCTGGAGGAGCACGGCGTACCCCGGGTGCGGCTGTGGCCGCGCGGTGTCGACACCGTCCGGTTCCACCCCGCCCACCGGGACGAGGCGCTGCGCCGCTCGCTCGCTCCCGACGGCGAGCTGATCGTCGGCTACGTCGGCCGGCTCGCCCCGGAGAAGCAGGTCGAACTCCTCGCCGGGGTCGCCGGACTGAGCGGCGTACGGGTCGTGGTCGTGGGCGACGGGCCGAGCAGGCACACGCTCACCGAGGCGCTGCCCGGCGCCGTCCTCCTCGGCCGCCGCACCGGCGGCGACCTCGCCCGGATCTTCGCCTCCCTCGACGTCTTCGCGCACACCGGGCCCTTCGAGACCTTCTGCCAGACCGTGCAGGAGGCCATGGCCAGCGGCGTCCCGGTGGTCGCGCCCGCCGTCGGCGGACCGCTCGACCTGGTGGCGCACGGCCGCACCGGACTGCTCGTCCCGCCGCGCGACGCCGACGCCGTGCGCGACGCGGTGGGGTCCCTGGCCGGTGACCCCGCGCTGCGGGCGGCCTACGGAGCGGCGGGCCGCGCCACCGTCGAGGGCCGCACCTGGGCCGCCGTCGGTGACCAGCTCATCGACCACTACTCCGACGTTCTCAACACCCGGACGGCGGTGGCCGCATGAGCCTGCGGATCGTACGGCTCGCCAACTTCGTCGCACCCGCCTCGGGCGGTCTGCGCACCGCGCTGCGCGAACTGGGCGCCGGATACCGGGCGGCCGGGCACGAGCCCGTGCTGATCGTCCCCGGCGAGCGCGCGGACGACCGGGACACGGAGCAGGGACGGGTGATCACCCTGCCCGGACCGCTGCTCCCCGGCACGGGCGGCTACCGCGTGCTCACCGACAAACGGCGGGTGGCCCGGCTTCTGGAGTCGCTGCGGCCCGACCGCCTGGAGGTCTCCGATCGCACCACGCTGCGCTGGACCGGCGTCTGGGCGCGGCGCGCGAGGGTTCCGGCCGTGATGGTCTCCCACGAGACCGCCGACGGTGTGCTGCGCACCTGGGGACTGTCCGAGGGGATGGCCCGGCGCGCCGCAGACGCCCTCAACGTCCGTACGGCGCACACCTACGCGCGCGTGGTGTGCACCACGGAGTTCGCCGAGCGGGAGTTCGTGCGGATCGGCGCCCGCAACGTCGTACGGGCGCCGCTCGGGGTGGATCTCGTCGGCCGGCATCCCGCGCTGCGGGACCCGGGGACGCGGGCGCGCCACGCGCGCGTGGACGAGTCGCTGCTCGTGATGTGCTCCCGGCTGTCCGTGGAGAAACGGCCCGGCACGGCGCTCGACGCGCTGGCGGCGCTGCTGCGGCGCGGCGAGCGCGCGCGGCTCGTGGTGGCCGGTGACGGCCCGCTGCGCGGCCGGCTCGAAGCACGGGCCCGCGAGCGGAAGCTGCCGGTGACGTTCCTCGGGCACGTCGCCGACCGGGTCGAGCTGGGCGCCCTCCAGGCGTCGGCGGACCTCTGCCTGGCGCCCGGGCCCGTGGAGACCTTCGGACTCGCCGCCCTGGAGGCGATGGCCTGCGGCACGCCCGTGGTGGCCAGCGCGTCGTCGGCCCTCTCGGAGGTCATCGGGTCCGCGGGCGCCGTCGCGGCGGACGACGGCGAGGCGTTCGCCGACGCCGTACGGATGCTGCTGGCCCGCCCGCCGGGCGAGCGCAGGCACTCGGCACGCGCGCGTGCCGAGTGCTTCGGCTGGAAGACGGCCGTGGACGCGTTCCTCGCCGCGCACGACGCGGGGGCGGCGACGCCCCGGCCCGCGGTGCCGGAGGGCGTCGCATGAGACCGCTGCGCTTCGTCGCCCTCGGGGACTCGCTGACCGAGGGCGTGGGCGACCCCGCGGACGGGCGGCTGCGGGGCTGGGCGGCGCTGCTCGCCCGGGGCCTCGCGCCCGCGGACGCGCCCGTCGAGTTCACCAACCTCGCGGTCAGCGGGGCGCAGACGCGGGACGTGCTGGAACGCCAGACGCCCGCCGGGCTCGCGGCCGCTCCCGACCTCGTCTCCGTCGTCGTCGGGGTCAACGACACGCTGCGCTGCACCTTCGACATCCACGCCGTGGCCGCCCGGCTCGACACGGTGTACGCGGCGTTCCGGGCCCGGGGCGCCGTCCTGCTCACCGCCTGCCTGCCCGACCCCGGCGCGATGCTGGGCCTGCCGGGCGCGCTCGCCCGCCCGCTGGCCCGGCGGCAGCGGGCGGTGAACACCGTGGTGCACGCGCTGTCCGAGCGGTACGGGGCGGTGCATCTGCACGCGGCGGAAGGGGCCTGGCTCACCGACCGCGCCCTGTGGAGCGCGGACCGGCTGCACCCGGGGGAGCGGGGGCACCGGCAGCTGGCGGTCCGCTTCCACGCCCTGCTCGCCGGTACGGGCCTGGCGACCGGGCCCGTACCGGCGGCCGAACCCGAGTTCCCCGCGCCGTCCCGCTCGGCGGGCCTGTGGTGGCTGGCCACCGCGGGCACCGGCTGGGTCGCCCGGCGGTGCACCGACCTGCTGCCGCAACTGCTCACGCTGGCCGCCGGCGAGGTGCGCCACCGGGCCCGCGGCACCAGCGCGCGGCTCGACCTGCACGCCTCCCACGCCGTGGCGGCGGCACTGGCCGCCCTGTCGGTGGCGGAGCGGCCGGACGTGGCGTGAGGAGCCCGTCCGGTGCCGACGCCGGGGCGGCCCGGACCGGTTGGGGACCGACGGCGCACCACCCCCGTGCCGTGCGCCGGCGGTCCCGGAACGGTCCGGGCCGCGGTATCCGCGACCGGGCGCCGTGGGCCCGCCCGGTCAGGTCACCCGGTACTGCTCGTCGCGGGCGTCGGTGAGGAACATCTGGCCCGGCGCGTGGGTGATGGCGAACGGCGGGCGCGAGGCCATCACCGCGGCCTGGGGCGTGACCCCGCAGGCCCAGAACACCGGGATGTCGCCGGGTTCGGCGTACACCGCGTCGCCGAAGTCCGGGCGGGACAGGTCCTCGATGCCCAGCGAGGCCGGGGTCCCGCAGTGCAGCGGCCCGCCGTGCACCGCGGGCAGCAGGCTGGTCTCCCGGATCGCGACGGGCAGGTGGCGCGGCGGCACCGGCCGCATCGACACCACCACCGGGCCGTGCAGCCGCCCCGCCGGACGGCACTGCCGGTTGGTCACGTACATCGGGACGTTGCGGCCCTGCTCGATGTGGCGGATGGGCACGCCCGCCCCGGCCAGCGCCCATTCGAAGGTGAAGCTGCACCCGATCAGGAACGACACCAGGTCCCCGCGCCAGCGTCCGGTCACGTCGGTCGGCTCGGCCACCAGCTCGCCGTGCTCCCACACCCGGTAACGGGGCAGGTCGGTGCGCAGGTCGGCGCCCGGGGCGAGCGGCGTGGTCCAGGAGCCCGCCTCGGTCACGTCGAGGACCGGACAGGGCTTGGGGTTGCGCTGGCAGAACAGCAGCATCTCGTACGCCCAGTCGGCGGGTACGGAGATGAGGTTCGCCTGCGTGTGCCCCGCGGCGATCCCCGCGGTGGGTCCCGACAGGCCCGAGCGGAAGCGGGCGCGGGCCTCGGCGGGGGTCCACGCGCGCGCGTGGCCGTCGTCCGGGGGCGTGGTGCGGTTCTGCGTGCGGTCCTGCACGGCCTGGTGCGCGGCGTTCACTTGAGCTCCTTCCCACGGGTCTCGGGCAGCCCGAGAAGTGACAGTGCCGCCAGGGCGTAGCCGACCGCGCCGAAGACCAGCGCGCCGCCGACGCCCCAGCTGTCGGCCAGGAAGCCGACCAGGGTCGGGAAGACGGCGCCCACGGCCCGCCCCGTGTTGTACGTGAAGCCCTGCCCCGTACCCCGGACGGCCGTCGGGTACAGCTCGCTGAGGAACGAGCCGAACCCCGAGAAGATCGCCGACATGCAGAAGCCGAGCGGGAAACCGAGTATCAGGAGCAGGGTGTCGGCGCCGCTCGGGATGTTCGCGTACGTGAGGATGCCGGCGGCGGACAGGACGGCGAAGAGCAGGATGTTGCGCTTGCGGCCCAGCCGGTCGGTGAGGTAGCCGCCGGTCAGGTAACCGGCGAAGGCGCCCGAGATCAGGAACGTGAGATAGCCGCCGGTCCCGACCACCGACAGACCGCGCTCCGACTTCAGGTACGTCGGGACCCAGGTGGCCAGGGTGTAGTAGCCGCCCTGCACGCCGGTGGAGAGCAGTCCCGCGAAGAGCGTGGTGCGCAGCAGGCCGGGGGAGTCGGCGGTGCCGGGCCGGAAGATCGCCGCGAAGTTGCCCTTCTGCGGGTTCTCGCGGCGCCGGGCGGCCGCCTCCGGGGCGTCCTGCACCCGGCGGCGCACCCACACCACGAGCAGCGCGGGCAGGGCGCCGGTCCAGAACATCACCCGCCACGCGAGATCGTCGTCGAGGAACTCGAAGACCAGGGTGTAGACGACCACGGCCAGGCCCCAGCCGACGGCCCAGGAGCTCTGGATCGCGCCGAGCGTGCGGCCGCGGTCCCTGGGGCGCGCGTACTCGGCGACCAGGATCGCGCCGACCGCCCACTCGCCGCCGAAGCCGAGCCCCTGGAGGGCGCGGAAGACCAGCAGCGTCTCGTAGTTGGGCGCGAAGCCGCAGGCGACGGTGAAGACGGCGTACGTGGTCACGGTGATCAGCAGCGCCCTGACGCGTCCGATGCGGTCCGCGATCACGCCCGCGGCCGCGCCGCCGACCGCCGAGACGACCAGCGTCACCGTGGTGAACAGGCCGGTCTGGCCGCTGTCCAGGCCGAAGTAGGCCGCCAGCGCGACCATGCTCAGCGGCAGTGTGAAGTAGTCGTAGGAGTCCAGCGCGTAGCCGCCGAAGGCGCCGGCGAACGCGCGGCGGCCCTGCGGGCCGAGCGCCCGCAGCCAGCCGAACGGGCCGTCGGCCGGCGACGCGCTCCGGTCCCCGATACCGGTCTCGGTGCCGTCGGGCAGGGCCTGGGAAGGAGGGGTCGTACTCATGGGCACCTCGCAGTGAGGGACGGAGGGTGCTTGAGGACTGAGCCTTGCGGTGCGGTGCGGTGCGGTGCGACAGCGGTGCGGTGCAGAGCGGTGCGGTGCAGAGCGGTGCGGTGCGGTGCAGATGGGGCCGGGCCGTGGTGGCCGCCTTCCGTCAAGGTAGGGGATCGTTGAACGATCCTTCAATACCCGTGTTGTTTCGTTCTTGTATCTGCGGTTGAATTCCGCGCATGGCAGAGCTGACCGGACTGGCCGACGACCGCGCCCTGCTGGGCCGCACCAGCACCGCCGAGCGCGTCTCGGACATCCTCAGGAGCCGGATCGCCGAGGGGTACTTCCCGCCCGGCACCCGGCTGTCCGAGGACAGCATCGGCGGTGCCCTCGGGGTTTCCCGCAACACGCTGCGCGAGGCGTTCCGGCTGCTCACCCACGAGCGGCTGCTCGTGCACGAGCTCAACCGGGGCGTCTTCGTACGGGTGCTGACCATCGACGACGTCGAGGACATCTACCGGACCCGGAGCCTCGTCGAGTGCGCCGTCGTGCGAGGGCTCGGCGAGCCGCCGTTCGCCGTGGACGGTCTCGCCGGCGCGGTCGCGGAGGGGCAGCGGGCGGCGGACGGCGGCGACTGGAAGGGCGTCTCCACGGCCAACATCCACTTCCACCGGGAGCTGGTGGCGCTCGCCGGGAGCGCGCGCACCGACGAGCTGATGCGCAGCGTCTTCGCCGAACTGCGGCTGGCCTTCCACGTGGTGGCGTCCCCGCGCCGGCTCCACGAGCCGTACCTCGCCCGCAACCGGCAGATCCACAAGACCCTGGAAGCCGGCGAACGCGACGAGGCCGAACGCCTCCTCGCGACCTACCTCGCCGACTCCCTGGAGGGCCTGGTCGAGGTCTACGGCCGCCGTGTGGCAGACGCGGCCCAACGAACCGGCTGACGCCCACTGCGCCGCCCGCCGGGGTCCGGGTCCCCTCACCCACGGCCCGCCGCAGCGGCCGCCGCGATCCGGAGCCCTCGCCCGGCGGTCACCGTCCCGCCGGTCGCGATCCGGGCGCCCTGACGGGGCGGTTGCCGTGACGGCTGTCGCGGTCCGGGCCGCCCGTCCGGCGGTCACCGTCCCGCCGGTCGTGATCCGGGTGCCCTGACGGGGCGGTTGCCGTCGCGGCCGTCGCAGCTCGGGCCTCCTTGCCCGCTGGTCCCGGCTCGGGTGTCCTCGCCCGGCGGTTGCCGTGGCGGCTGTCGCGGTCCGGGCCGCCCGTCCGGCGGTTGCCGTTCCGCCGGTCGCGATCCGGGCGCCCTGACGGGGCGGTTGCCGTCGCGGCCGTCGCAGCCCAAGCCCCTCGCCCGGTCTTCGCCGTGGCGCCCGTCGCGGTCCGAAGCGCCTCGCCCACCGGGCGCCGTCCCGCCCGGCGCGGTTCGGGTGCCCGCCGACCGCCGCCCGCCGTCCCACCGGTCGCGACCCGGGCTCCTTGCCCCGCCGCCCGCCGCCCGCCGACCGCCGTCCCGTCCCGCACCGTCCGGGCCCCCGCCCCCCCGAGCCCCCGTAGCGGTCGGCGGGTGTTCGGGTCCCCTCGCCCGGCGGGCGTTTCGGCGTCGTTTCGACCGGTGTCAGACCTAGGACCTAGTCTGTGCACCGTGACTTCGCCTGCATCGACGGACAGCGTTCCGCCCCAGCTCAGCGCGGGGCCGCGCCCCGCACCGGGCCCGGCCGCCGACGAGGGCCTGGCGCGGCGGCTGCGCGCGCTCGCCTGCACGGCGCCGCTGCACGACCTGGACGCCCGCAAGGCCAATCTGGCCGGTGAGTACTCGGTGTACGGCATGGCCGAAGTGGCCCTCGCCGCCATCGACCTCGTCACGCTGAACATGGACTTCGACACGGGCGCCGACCACGACCAGATAGTGGCCCGCCTCCTCCCGCGCATCGCCGCCCAGGCTCCGCGCCGGCCGGTCGAGGAGCACGAGCGCGTGGCCCGCTGGGTCCTGGAGAACCTGATCAACGTCGGCAGCGTCGACCGCGGCTTCCGCGCCGTGTACGGCACCTTCGCCCCGGACGGTTCGTACGTGCGCCGGGACTACGACTTCAAGCTGATCGAGGAGGTCCCCGGCTACGGCGGCAGCGTCTACCTCCGTACCACCGACGAGGCGGTCAACGTCCTCGTCGGCGCCCTCGACACCGATGTCACCAGCGCGCAGATCGCCGCCGAGGTCAAGCTCGAGGTGCTGATCAGCCGCGGCCGGCTCGCCGACGCCCAGCTCGCCGCGGAGCAGGCCCGCTACCGGACCGTGCAGTACTCGGAGACGCTGCGCAAGGCGCTCGACGCGACCCGGCGCAACGTACGCGCGGTGGACTGGCTCCAGGCCGTCCCCGACATGATCGCGGAGGCGCTCGACCACGTCGCCGACCGCTACCGCCACGAGAACGCCATCCTCACCAACATCCGCAAGGCGCGCGACGAGTCCGAGGATCCTGAGCACAAGCGCCGCGCCGCCGAGCTGGTCGACATCGTCAAGGACTGCATCCGCCGTCACACCCAGCTCCAGTCCCGGCTCCTCGAAGCCGGCCCGCTCTTCCGCGCCGAGCAGGACCGGCAGGCCTTCGCCACCCCGATGACCACCTCCGGCATCGACCTGTACGGGCATCTCGTCGCCCCGGTCCTGCCGCTCCCCCTGGAGCAGGCGCTGCGTGTGACGGACGCCTTCTTCGCGCGCGGGACGGGCCTGCGCACGCCCGTGTCGGTGCGGGTCGGCGACCTCGTGGACCTCCTGCTGACCCCGCCGGTGGAGCGGGAGCACCTGGGCGCGGAGATGCCCGAGCCCGACCTGATCGCCACGCCGGACGACAGCCGCTTCAGCGAGGAGCAGCTCGCCGCCGCCATGAAGCTGCTCGACCTGCCCGCCGACGCGCCGCGCCGGCTGTCCGGGCTGCTCGCCGACGCCCGCCGCCGTGACACCGAACTGCCGTACCTGGTCGCCCTGCTGGCCGTGCACGCGGCCAGCCCGCCGGTCGGTACGGCCTACCGGCAGGGCGAGCAGAAGCTGCTGTTCGCGGTGGACGACGGCACGGAGCTGGACGACCAGGAGTTCGGCGGGGCGGACCTCATCGTGGGGACCGCGCTCCTGGACGCGGCGGGCATGGCGGCGGACCGGACGGAGGCCGCATGACACCGGACGGAGGCCGCATGAAACCCGACGCCGCGCAGCGCCGCACAGGGCGCGCCGACGGCCCGTACCGCGGCCGTCGGACCACCGACCACGCAGTGAACCCCCAGGCCGACGAGGAGCCGCAGCCGTGACCGAGCAGCACGTCGAACGGAGTGAACCGGAGGCCGGCCCGGCTCCGGCGAGCGCTCCCGTCACCCCCGCCGACGCCGCCGACGCGGCCCGGCTCGTCGCCTTCGGGCTCCAGCCCAAGCTCCAGCCGGCCCGCGACCAGGAGTACACGGAGCTGCTGCGCCGCTACCGCGAGGACCCGCCCTTCGCCCGGCTCGCGGACGCCGTCGCGGCCGGTCTCGGCCTGGTCGTCCTGGAGGTGTCCCCGCGCGCGGGGATGGCCGTCACCGCCGCCGAGGACTCCGTGTTCGCCGTCCGCATGGGCGACTACGCGCGGCGCACCTCCGCCGACTCCGGCGACCGCTTCCTGCACGGCCTCGCCCATCTCGCCGTCGCCGCCCTGGCGTTCCCGCGCCCCGAGGACCTCGCCGACGACGGCTACATCGGCCGCGTCTCGGTCAACGGCGTCGACGCGTTCGTCCGGCAGGCCTGCCGCCGCCTTGAGGAGCGCGCCGACGAACAGGGCGAGCTCACCGACCCGGCGACGGACGCCCCGGGCCTGGAGGCCGCCTGGCGGATCTGGGCGCGGCGCAGCTCCACCGGCGCCACCAAGGACGCCCGCAGACTCGCCGGTTCGACCACGGGCATCGTCGGCAAGGCCGTCGCCTTCCTCACCGACTCCGGTTTCCTCCAGCGCACCGGTGACGACGGCGGAGGCACGTACCGTACGACCGCTCGCTACCAGCTCCAGGTCAGAGACCTGGCGGGCACCGCGGCCATGGCCGAGCTGCTGGAGCTTGGCGTCGTCCCGGTCACCGACGGCACCGCGAGCCTGCTGCCCGCCGAGGACACCGACGACCTGGAGCTGGTCGCCGACGCGGGCCTGCCGTTCCACTCCTGAAGCACGACCGACCCCGCCCTCCCTCCTGAGAATCACGACGAGAGTCCGCCGCCATGTACGAGCTGTCCCGGGTCCGCCTCTACTCCATCGGGCCTGCCGGTGCGCGCTACGCCGACACCGTGCTGGACCTGCGGGGAGTCGGCGAGCCCGTGCCCGACCCCGCGCCCACCCAGGCGGAGTTCTTCGAGGAGGAGCCCATCGGGCCGCCGCGCCGCCCCGCGCCCGCCGGCGTCCTCTTCCTGGAGAACGGCGGCGGCAAGTCGGTCCTGCTCAAGCTGATCTTCTCGGTGATGCTCCCGGGCCACCGCAACACCCTCGGCGGCGCCAGCTCCGGCGTGCTGCGCAAGTTCCTGCTCGCCGACGACTGCGGGCACGTCGCCCTGGAGTGGCAGCACACCCTGACCGGCGAGTGCGTCGTGGTCGGCAAGGTGAGCGAGTGGCGCGGCCGTCAGGTCTCCAACGACCCGCGGAAGTTCGCCGAGGCGTGGTACTCGTTCCGGCCGGGCCCCGGACTGAGCCTGGACAACCTGCCCGTCGCCGAGGCCACCGCCGTGCGGCCGTCCGTCGAGGGCGTGTCCGGCGCCCAGGGCCGGCGCCGCACCATGAAGGGCTTCCGGGACGCGCTGACCGACGCGGGCAAGGCGTACCCGCACCTGGAGGTGCACTGGGAGGAGATCCACGACCGCTGGAACGAGCACCTGGGCGACCTCGGCCTGGACCCCGAACTCTTCCGCTACCAGCGCGAGATGAACGCCGACGAGGGCGAGGCGGCCGGTCTCTTCGCGGTCAAGAAGGACTCCGACTTCACCGACCTGCTGCTGCGCGCCGTCACCGACACCCGGGACACCGACGGGCTCGCCGACCTGGTCGGCGGCTTCGGCAACAAGCTGGGGCGGCGGGCCGAGCTGATCGCCGAGCGCGACTTCACGGCCGGTTCCGTGGATCTGCTCGGCCGGATCGTCGAGGCCGCCGAGGCACGCTCGCGCGCGCGGGACGTCCACGCGGGCGCCGAGCGCCGCACCCGCACCCTGGCCCGGCGGCTGTCCGCGCGGTCGGCCACCGAGCGCGGCCGGGTCGCCGACCTCGCGCGGCGCGTCACGGCCGCCGCGCACACCGTCACCGAGGCCGAGGGCACCCGCTCCCGCAGCGCCCTGATCGCGGCCGAACTGGCCTACCGGCACGCCTCCCTCGCGCTCGCCGGAGCGGAGAAGTCCGCCGCCGCCCAGAAGCGCGAGCTGGCCGACGCCCGCACCCTGCACGCCGCCTGGCAGGCCGCCGAGCTGGTGCTGCGCCACCGGGCCGCCGCCGACCGCTCCGCGCGCGTGGCCACCGCGATCCGCGAGGCCGAACGGGACGCCGCCCCCGCGCTCGCCGCCCGCGCCCGCGCCGCCGTGGACCTCGTACGGGCCCTGCACTCCGCCGCGGAGGGGGCCGAAGCGCTCGCCAACGAGGAGGAGGAGCGGTCCGGGGCGCTCCAGGAGACCGGCGAGGCCGCGCACCGCGACGCGACGGCCGCGGCCACCGAGGCGCAGCGCGCCCGCAGCGAGGCCGGGCACCTGCGCCAGCGGCTCGCCGAGGTCGAGCAGGAGACCGCCGAGGCGGTCCGGGCCGGCTGGCTCGACGACTCCGCCCCGGACGCCGACCCGGCGCGCGCCGCGCTCGCCGCGAGCGACGCGGAGAAGACGGCCGTCGCGGCGTGGGACATCGCGCGCGAGGCATCCCGGCGCGCCTCGGAGCACGCGCGCGAGGCGGCCTCCGCCGAGTCCCGCGCGGAGCTGACCGCGGCCCGCGCGGCGGACGCGGCGACGGCCGCCGAGCGCGCCTACGACGGAGAGCGGCGCACGGCACAGGCGCTCGCCGCCGAGGAACGGCTCGCGGAGCTGCTCAGCCTGCCGGGCGGTCCCGCGCGGGGTGCCGTCCCGCGCCCCCGGCGCGACGACACGGACGGCCGGGAGAGTCCGGGCGAGCGGCCGCTCACCGACGGGACCCCGCTCGGCCCCGAGGAGCTCGACCACTTCGCCGACGAGCTGCGCGAGCTGCTGGACGACGGGGTCGGCGCCGCCGAGCGCCAGCTCTTCGAACTGCGCACGGCCGCCGCCGACGACGCGCGGATCCTCGGCGCGCTCGGCGACGGGGGCCTGCTGCCGCCCGGACCCGACGTGCTGGCCACCGTCGAGTTCCTCGGCGAGCACGGCATCCCCGCCCTGCCCGGCTGGCGCTATCTCGCCCAGGCCGTGGACCCCGCCGACCACGCGCGCGTGCTCGCAGCCCGTCCCGAGCTGGTCGACGGCGTCGTCATCACCGACCCCGACACCCACGCGCGGGCCCGCGAAGCGCTCGGCGAGGCCGCGCTGCTGCCCCGGTCCGCCGTCGCCGTCGGCACGGCGGCGGCGCTGCTCGCCCCGACGCCCGCGGACGGCGACGGTCCGGGGGAGGTGTTCCTCGTACCGCCGAACCCGGCCATGCACGACGAGCACGCCGCGGACGAGGAGCGGCAGGCGCTGCGGACCCGTGCCGCGCGGCGGGACGAGGAGATCCGGGTGCTCGCGGCCCGCCTCGGCAAGGACCGCGAGCTGGCCGCACGGCTCGGGTCCTGGCGTACCGGCTGCCCGGCCGGGCGGCTCACCGAACTGGCTGCCGCCGCCCGGGACGCGCGGACGTTCGCCGAGGAGGCCGAGGCCGAGCTCGCTCAGGCGCGGACCGTCCGCGCCGAGGCCGACGAGACCGCGGCCGAGGCGGCGCTCGTACGGGACGAGCGGCAGGAGACCGCGCAGCGGGCCAGGCGCGCGGCCGACGCGCTGGCCGGACTCGCCTTCCGGCTGCGCGAGCGCGCCGGCTGGCAGGTGAAACTGCGTGAGCTGGCCGACGACGCCACGGAGTCGGAGGCCCGCGCCCAGTCTTGCCTGGAGAGGGCGAGGGCCGCCGACGAGGACCGCCGCGCCGCCCAGCGCGCCGCCGACGACGCCCGCCGCACCGCCCGCACCCTGCGCGCCGAGCGGGCGGAGATCGCGGGCGTGCCCGACGACCTGACCGAGGACGACGGGACGCCGGACGACTCCGCGCCCAGGTCCTCCCTCCCCGCGCTCCGCGAGGCCTACCGCGCCGCCTCCCAGGTCTACGAGAAGGTCGGCGTCGGCGCCGACCTGCGGGCCGAACAGGCGCGGGCCGAGAGCGACGAGAGCGCCACGCTGGCCGAGCTGAACCGGCTCAGCAACAAGGTCCGCACCCGCGCGGCCCAGTTGCTTCAGTCGCCCGACGGTTCCGACGGCCCCTCCCGGCAGGCCGCCGCGGCCCGCGCCGAGGAGCTGGTCCAGCTCCTGGAGACCCGGATGTCCACCGCGAGCGAGCAGCTCGGACGGCTGCGCGGCGAGGCCGAGCGGCACGCCCCCGAGGACGGCGAGGAGCACACCGCGCTGCCGGAGGAGCTGATCCCGCGCGACGCCGAGCACGCCCAGACGCTGCTGCGCGCCGCCACCGCCGAACTCACCGCGCACACCGAGGCGCTGAGCGCCGCCCGGGAGGCGCACGCCGAGCTGCTCGACACCCACCGGGCGGCGGAGGACGCGGCCGGCGGCTTCGACGAGACGGCCGCGCTGCTGCGGGACCTGCTGCGCGAGCACTCCGACGACGAGGCGGAGGAGCCCGAGCCGTACCCCGGGACGCTGGAGGAGGCACGGCACGCCGCCGCCGAGGCCCGGCGCTCACTGCGCGGCTGCGCCGCCGACCTGACCGCCGCGGAGGCCGCCGTCCGCGAGGCGAGCGACATCCTGGTCCGGCACGCCAACTCCACCCGCTACGAGCAGGTGCGCACCCCCGCGCGGCAGCAGATCCGCGAGCTGCCCGCGTCCGCGCTGCCGGAGCACGCGCGCAAGTGGGCGGACGCGTTCGCGCCCCGGCTGCGTGTTCTCACCGACGAGCTGGCGCAGCTGGAGCGCAACCGGGACTCGATCGTGGACCGGCTGCGCGGCCTGGTGGAGTCCTCCCTCGCCACCCTGCGTTCCGCGCAGCGGCTCTCCCGCCTGCCCGAGGGCCTGGGCGAGTGGTCGGGGCAGGAATTCCTGCGGATCCGGTTCGAGGAGCCCGACCAGGCCACGCTCACCGAGCGCCTGGGCGAGGTCGTCGACGAGGCCACCCGCGCCGCGGTGAAGAAGAACTCCGACCTCCGGCGCGACGGCATGTCCCTGCTGCTGCGCGGTGTCAGCGCGGCGCTCCAGCCCAAGGGCGTCGCCGTGGAGATCCTCAAGCCGGACGCCGTGCTGCGCGCCGAGCGCGTCCCCGTCGGGCAGATGGGCGACGTCTTCTCCGGCGGCCAGCTCCTCACCGCCGCCATCGCGCTGTACTGCACGATGGCCGCCCTGCGCAGCAACGACCGGGGACGCGACAAGCACCGCCACGCCGGCACGCTGTTCCTCGACAACCCCATCGGACGCGCCAACGCGACGTACCTGCTGGAGCTCCAGCGCGCCGTGTCCGACGCGCTGGGCGTGCAGCTGCTCTACACCACAGGGCTGTTCGACACGACCGCGCTCGCCGAGTTCCCGCTCGTCATCCGGCTGCGCAACGACGCCGACCTCCGCGCCGGGCTGAAGTACATCAGCGTGGAGGAGCATCTGCGGCCGGGGCTGCCACGCGAAAGTTCCGACGGGGAGTCCGGGCACAGCGAGATCACGGCGACGCGGATGTTCAGGAGACCGGCGCCCGCCGCGGGCTAGGCGTCATCCCTGTGCCCCGCCGAGCTGCCGTACGACCCACGCGTGGAAGATCCCGATGTGGTGCTCGGTGGGGACCAGGACACCGCCCTCGCGGTACGCCCGTGACGCCATCGCCGGCTGGGTGCGCTCGCAGGCGGCGAAGTCCTGGACGTTCACGCGGTGGAACAGTTCGGCCGACCTGGACACGTCCGCGCCGGACTCGACGACCTCCGGCGCGTACAGCCAGTCGCACTCCACGGTCGTACGGTCCTCGGCCAGCGGGAACATGCGGTGCAGGATCACATGGTCGGGGACGAGGTTGACGAAGACCGTCGGCTTCACCGTGACCGCGTAGTACCGGCGGTCCTGCTCGTCCGCGACGTCCGGCAGCCGTCCGAAGCCCTCGCCGCCGTCGACCGTGAACCCCTTGACGTCCGCCCCGAACGCGGCGCCGTGGCCCACGTAGTACTGGGCGGCGTACCCGTCCGCGAACTCCGGCAGCACCTCGGTGAGTTCGGGGTGGATCGTCGCGCAGTGGTAGCACTCCATGAAGTTCTCGACGATCAGCTTCCAGTTCGCCCGTACGTCGTAGGTGACGCGCTTGCCCAGGGCGAGCCGTTCGGCGCCGTAGTGCTCGATGGCCGCCGCGTCGCCGAGCCGTTCCACGGCCGCGCCGACCACCGTCTCCTCGAAGGACGGCGGCTCGTCGGCCAGACAGACCCAGGCGTAGCCCAGCCATTCCCGCAGTGCCACCTTGACCAGGCCGTACGCGGTCCGGTCCACGTCGGGCATCCGGACCAGGTTCGGCGCGGCGACGAGCCGGCCGTCGAGACCGTAGGTCCAGGCGTGGTACGGGCACTGGAGGCTGCGCCGCACCTCGCCCGCCTCCTCGGTGCACAGCCGGGCGCCGCGGTGGCGGCAGACGTTGAGGAAGGCGCGCAGCTCACCCGTGCGGTTCCGGACGACGAGCACGCTCTCGCGGCCGATCCGGACGGTGCGGAACGCGCCCGGCGAGGCCAGGTCCGCCGAGCGGACGGCGCACATCCACATCGCCTCGAAGAGCCGTTCCTGCTCCCGCCGGAAGATCTCCGGGTCGGTGTAGTAACGGCCGGGGAGGGTGGCGATCAGGCTGGGGGAGACCGGGTTCGCGGGGGCGGGGATCGTCGGCACGGCGTACTCCTCAGGCGGGCGCGGCGGTGCGGCGGTGGGGGGCGAACAGGCCGATCGGGTGCGCGGTGGTGCCGGTGGTCGCCAGATCGGCGAGGATCTCGCCGACGACCGGCACGAACTTGAAGCCGTGCCCGGAGAACCCGCAGGCCACGGTCACGTTCCCGGGGTGCGCGGGGTGCCGGGCGATCACGAAGTGCTCGTCGGGGGTGTTGGAGTACATGCAGGTGGCGGCCTTGAGGAAGGTGCCGGGCAGGTCGGGGATGTGGCGGGACATGTGCGCGGCCACGTCCCGTACCTCGTTCTCGTGCACCGTGCGGTCGATGGTCTCGGGGGTGCACTCGGCGCCCTTGCGGAAGAAGGCGACCTTCGCGCCGAGGTCCGGCCCGTCGATCGCCGGGAAGCCGTACACCTGGACCCCGGCCGGGTCCTCCCAGATGTAGACGGGATGGCGGTCGGGCACGAAGGGCGCGGTCCCGCCCCTGGGCCGGAACCAGTACATGACCTGCCGCTCTATGGTGAACGGCACACCGAGGTCGGCGAGCAGCCGCGGCGCCCACGCGCCGGGGCAGATCACCAACTGGCCCGCCGTGCAGGTGTGCCCGGCGGTGTGCACCCGCACCCCGCCCCGGTACGGCTCCCAGCGGGTCACGGGCTCCTGGAAGCGCAGCTCGGCGCCCTGCCGGCCGGCGAGCTGGAGATGGGCGGCGACGGTGTTCTCCGGGCGGACCAGACCCGCCCTGGCCTCGTACAGCGCGACCTCGTCGGCCTCCGGGGCGAGGGTCGGGAAGCGGCGGCGGATCTCCCGCGCGTCCAGCATCTCGTGCGGCAGGTCCCACTGGCGGGCCGACAGCAGCGACCCGGACACCGTCCGCGAGCCGGGCCGCCCGACCATCACCCCGCCGCACAGCACGGCGATCTCCCGGCCCGTCGCCCGCTCCAGCTCCTCGTACAGCTCGTAGGAGCGCAGCAGCAGCGGTACGTACGCGGGGTCCTCGAAGTAGGACTGGCGGGTGATGCGCGAACCGCCGTGGCTGGAGCCGCGGTCGTGCACCGGGCCGAACCTCTCCAGGCCGAGCACGCGGACGCCGCGCGCGGACAGGTGGTGGGCGGCGGCGCTGCCCATGCCGCCGAGCCCGATGACTATCACGTCGTACGTGGGGGACACGGTGCCTCCTTCGTCGCCCGCTCCGGCGCCGGCCGTCGCCCGGTCCGGCGTGAGCCGTCGCCCGGTACGGCGTCAGCGGCGGATGCGGGTCATCTTCGGATCGAACAGCGGTTCCTCGGCGACCGTCGCGGGGAGCCGGTCACCGAAGTACGCGATGTGCACGCCGGTGCCGGCCGGAAGCGGCGGCAGCCAGGCGTACGCGACACAGCGGCCGAGCGTGTAGCCGTAGGACGCGCTGGTGACGTAGCCGTCCGCGGCACCGCCGCCTACGGACACGGGCTCCTTGCCGAGGACCACGGCCGCCGGATCGTCCAGGAGGAGCGGGGTCAGCTTGCGTTCCGGCACGGCGGAGGGGTCGAGGGCGGACCGCCCGACGAACTCGTGGTCCATCCGCACCGCGAAGCCCAGGCCCGCCTCGTACGGGTCGTGCTCGTCGGTCATGTCCACGCCCCAGGCGCGGTAGCCCTTCTCCAGCCGCAGGCTGTTGAAGGCCGACCGCCCCGCCGCGATCACGCCGTGCGCCCGGCCCGCCTCCCACAGCGTGTCCCAGAGCCGCAGCCCCAAGTCGGCCGTCGTGTACAGCTCCCAGCCCAGTTCGCCGACGTACGACACCCGCAGCGCCGTCACCGGTACATGTCCGACGTACGCCCGCTTCGCCCGGAAGTAGCCGAAGCCCTCGTGCGAGAAGTCCTCATGGGTCAGCGGCTGGACCAGGTCGCGGGCCAGCGGTCCCCAGACCCCGACGCAGCAGGTGCCCGCGGTGACGTCCCTGATCGTCACGCCGCCGGGGGCGTGGGCCAGCAGCCAGTCCAGGTCGGCGGGGGAGTTGGCGCCGAGCTGGAAGTGGTCGGGGCCGAGCCGTGCCACGGTCAGATCGGAGCGGATGCCGCCCGCCTCGTCCAGGAGCAGCGTGTACGTCACCGCACCCGGCCTCTTGCGCAGGTTGTTGGTGGTCATGCGGTCCAGGAAGCCGAGCGCGCCGGGACCGGTGACCTCCAGCCTGCGCAGCGGGGTCATGTCGTAGAGCGCGACCCGCTCCCGGGCCGCCTTCGCCTCCGCGGCCGCCACGGGCGACCAGTAGCGGGCCGACCAGGCGTCGCGCGCGGGCACGTCGAGCCCTTCGGCGAGCGGGGCGTTCGCCTCGTACCAGTGCGGGCGCTCCCAGCCGCCGCCCTCCAGGAAGTACGCGCCGAGCTCCCGCTGACGGGCGTGGAAGGGGCTGACGCGCAGGGGCCGCGGCTGTTCCATCGGCTGGAGCGGGTGCAGTACGTCGTACACCTCGACGAACTGCCGGGCGCCGCGCTCCGCCACGTACGACGGCGACCGCTGGGCGTCCTCGAACCGCGTGAGGTCGCATTCGTGCAGGTCCACGGAGGCGCGCCCGTGCACCATCCACTCGGCCACCGCCTTGGCGGCACCCGCCGAGTGGGTCACCCAGACCGCCTCGGCCAGCCAGAAGCCGCGCAGCGCACGCGAGGGACCGAGCACCGGCATGCCGTCCGGGGTGAACGAGAAGACGCCGTTGAATCCCTCCTCGATCTCCGTCGCCCGCAGCGCGGGCAGCAGCCGGCGGCAGTCCTCCCAGCTCGGCGCCCAGTCCGCCGCGGTGAACGGGTACGAGGACGGCATCTCCCTGCCGCCCGCCCGCGCCTCGTCGTAGCCGGGGACCGCGAACGGGTCGACGGGCAGCGGCCGGTGGGCGTAACTGCCGATGCCGATGCGGTCGTGGTGCTCGCGGAAGTACAGGTCACGGTCCTGGAACCGCAGGACGGGCCTGACGGCCTCCTCGGCCGCTCCGGCGAGCTCCGGCAGCGGCCGCGTCCTGGCGTACTGGTGCGCCAGCGGCTGCAACGGTACGTCGACCCCGGCCATCCGCCCGACGACGGGGCCCCAGAAGCCCGCCGCGGAGACGACGTGGTCGGCCGGGAAGACACCGCGGTCGGTGACGACGCCGGTGACCCGGCCGTCCGCCCGCTCGATGCCGGTGACCGTGTGGCGGTCCAGGACACGGGCGCCGCGGCCGCGGGCGCGTTCCAACTGGGCCCGGGCCGCAGGCACGGCGCGGGCCAGACCGTCGTCGGGAGTGTGGAAGCCGCCGAGGACGGCCGACGTATCGAGCAGCGGCCAGAGTTCCTTGCACCGGGCCGCGCTCACCACCTCGCCGCGCACACCCCAGGCGGCGGCGTACCCGGCTCTGCGGTGCAGCTCGGCCAGCCGCTCGGGCGTGGTCGCCAGCTCCAGACCGCCGACCGGCCGGAAGCACGGGACACCGTCCTCCCGCAGGGAGTCGAACTTCTCCACCGTGTAGCGGGCGAAGGCCGTGAGCGTCCTGGACGGGTTGGTCTGGAACACCAGGCCCGGCGCGTGCGAGGTGGAGCCGCCCGGTGCGGGCAGGGGGCCCTGTTCGAGGACGGTGACGTCGGTCCAGCCGCGTGCGGTCAGCTCGTCGGCGAGCGCGCAGCCGACGATGCCCGCGCCGATGACGACGACCTGGGGGCCACTGGGGCGGGGTGCGGGCGCGGGCGGGAGGCTTTCGGGCGTGCGGGACATGGTCCTCCTTGCGGGGGCGGGAGGAGCGCGATCGCTGTTGCGCAGGACACGATGAGTTGCGCGATGGGAGACGGTGGAGACCGTGAGGGCCATAGTGGGAACGCGGTCGTGCGGCGTCAAGAGGGGCGGCTCGACATCCGGCCGGGCCAGGGCCGAAGGCGTGGCGCGGGGCGTGGCGGGGGAGTGGCAGGGGGCGTGGCGGGGCGCGGGCTCCGTCCGCATTCCGTCCGTCGGCGCATCCGCCACGATGCACAGGTGCGCCGACGGCGGGGCTGCCCCGACCTGAGTCCCCCAGGGGGCTGGAAGCCGTAGGCCACGGGGGCGCGAAGTCGTAGAAAACGGGGGCGCGAAGGGCGTAGGCCAGAGAGGGGTAGAAGCCGTAGGTCCAAGGGGGATCTGAGCGCCTTGGGCCCCAGGGGGCTAAAAGCCGTACCCCATCCGGCGCGACAGCTCCGCCGCCGCGGCCATCGTGCGCTCCGCCAGCTCCGGCACCCGCTCAGGACCCAGCCGGTACACGGGCCCGGAGACGCTGATCGCGCCGATCACCTTGCCGTCGTGGGCCCGTACCGGCGCCGCCACCGCCGTGAGCCCCAGCTCCAGTTCCTCCAGAGTGACCCCGTAGCCCTGCTCGACCACCGCCTCCAGCTCGCGGCGGAGCGCCGAGGCGCCGGTGATCGTGCGCTCCGTGAACCGCGGCAGCGAGCGGGCCAGCAGGCCCTCGCGCAGCGTGGGCGGCAGATGGGCGAGGAGCACCTTGCCGCTGGAGGTCGCGTGCAGCGGGGTGCGTCTGCCCAGCCAGTTCTGGGCGGTCACCGACGCCGTGCCGCGCGCCTGCATGATGTTGACCGCCGCGTCGTCGTCGCGGACCGCGATGTTCGCCGTCTCGCCCAGGTCGTCGGCGAGTTCGCGGCAGACCGGCACGCCCTCCTGCGAGATGTCGAGGCGCACGGCCGCCGCCCCGGCCAGCCGCAGCACGCCGGCGCCGAGGTAGTACTTGCCGCGGTCCTGCGCCTGCGTGACCAGCCCCCGGTTCTCCAGCACCCCGAGCAGCCGGAAGGCCGTGGACTTGTGCACGTCCAGTTCCTCGGCGATCTCGGTGACGCCCGCCTCGCCGTGCCGGGCCAGGATCTCCAGCACGCTCACCGCCCGGTCCACCGACTGCACGGCGCTGCCCGCGCCCCGGCCGCTCCGCCGGTCCGGCGTCCGGCCGGCCTCCTCGGCACCCTCGGTGTCCTCGGCCTGCTGCTGCGTGCGGGTCATGGCTCGATCCTCACCACCTGGCGGCCCCTGCCCGGACCGCATCGGCGGGAAGCCCTTGACGTGACGGGATCCCCGCGCGGATTCTGTTGCGCACAGCACTCCCTCGTGCGCCATACGAAACATCATTGTTACCGAAGCGTCCGGTCCCGGAAAGGGGCCCGACCGCCTGGACCACAAGGTCCCGGACAGCGTGTCCGAGACCGGGAGGGGGGCACCATGATTCCCGTCTGCCGCCTCGCCGACCTGCCCGAGGGCGAGTCCGTCCGCCTCGACACCACCCCGCCCGTCGCCGTCTTCCACACCGGCGGAGAGCTGTATGCGATCGACGACACCTGCACGCACCAGGACGCCTCCCTCTCCGAGGGCTGGCTGGAGGGCTGCCTCGTCGAATGCCCGCTGCACGCCGCCGCGTTCGACCTGCGCACCGGACAGCCGGCCTGCCTGCCCGCCCGCCGCCCCGTACGCACGCACCGCGTCACCGTCGACGACGGCATCGTCCACGTCCACCTGACGGCGGAAGAAGGGACCGCCGCATGAGGGGAGCCCGGCCCCGGACCGCCGCACGGCACGGGCGGTGCGCCCCATGAGAACCGTGACGGTCGTCGGAGCCTCGCTCTCCGGGCTGTACGCGGCCCGCGAACTGCGCGCCCAGGGGTTCGACGGACGGCTGGTCGTCGTCGGCGAGGAGTCCCACGGCCCCTACGACCGCCCGCCGTTGTCGAAGGATTTCCTCCTGGGCGGGACCCCCGAGGAACGGCTGACCCTCACCGACCCCGGGGAGACGGCGGACCTGGACGCCGAGTGGCTGCTCGGCGTACGCGCCCACGGCCTCGACGCCCGCGGACGCGCCGTCCTGCCCGACGGCGGCCGTACGGTCCCCACCGACGGCGTCGTCATCGCTACCGGCGCGACCGCCCGCCGGCTTCCCGGCCCCCGCCTCACCGGCGTGCACACCCTGCGCACCCTCGACGACGCCCGTGCCCTGCGCGCCGAACTCGCCCTGGGCACGCGTCGCGTGGTCGTCATCGGCGGCGGCTTCATCGGCGCCGAGACCGCCTCGTCCTGCGCGGCCCTCGGCCATGACGTCACCGTGGTCGAGGCCGCCGCGCTGCCGCTCGTACCGCAGCTCGGCCCCGCCATGGCGGCCGTCTGCGCCGCGCTGCACCGCCGCGGCGGCGTCCGCCTGCTCACCGGCACGGGCGTCACCGAACTGCACGGGACGGCAGACAGGAACTGCAACGGGACGGACAACGAGACGGGCAACGGGACGAGGGACAACACGTACGCGGCCGGGCGGGGCGTCACCGGTGTGGAGCTCTCCGACGGCCGGATCCTGCCCGCCGACACCGTCATCGTGGGCATCGGTGCCGTGCCCGCAACCGGCTGGCTCGCGGGCTCGCCCCTCGCGCTGCACGACGGCGTCCTGTGCGACTACGGGTGCGTCACGGCGCTGCCTCAGGTGGTCGCCGTCGGAGACGTCGCCCGGGTCGGCGGCGACAGGACCGAGCACTGGACCTCGGCCACCGAGCAACCCCGCGTCGCCGTACGCAATCTGCTCGCCGGCCGCACACGGGACAGCTTCCGGTCGGTGCCCTGCTTCTGGTCCGACCAGTACGGGTCCCGCGTCCAGTTCGCCGGACGGTACCGGGAGGGCGACGCCGTGCGTGTCGTGGAGGGCGCCGTGGAGGACGGCGCGCCCGGAGCGGACGGTCTCCTGGCCCGGTACGAGCGGGACGGCCGGACGACAGCGGTGCTTTCGATCGACCGTCCCCGCCCGTTCACGCGGGCCCGCCGGACGCTGACGTCCGACGCCGACGACGCCTCCCCGGTGCGGTCGGCAGCGGTGCGCTGAGCGAGGGTCTCCCCCCACCGTGTTCAAGCAGGGGTGACGACAGGCCCTAGGGGTGGGACAACTGCCCGGCCCCGCCCCGCCGGTGTATTCGCCTGCGGGCCCGCTCCGCCGCCCGGGCCTGACGCCGGGCGATGCGCCGCTCGCGCCGCAGGGCCCTGGCCGTGCTGCTGGGCGCGGAGACCACGCCATGGCGCTGGTTCCACACCTGGCGGGTGACCCAGACGTCCAGGACGCCCCAGGTCGCGGCGACCGTGAAGGCGACGCTGCTCAGCACCATCGGGAAGGCGAGCCAGGACCCGGCCAGGGTGCACAGGAACGCCACCACCGCCTGAATGAGGGTCACGGCGACTATCAGCACCGCCCGGACGGCCGCCGTGCGCACCGGATCAGGCAGGCGCCGCCTGCGCGCGGGCTCCTCCACCCACAACGGCCTGCGGTACCCCTGCTCCTGGTCCTCCTCGGTCTCCTGCTCGGCTTCCGGTCCGTGCCCCTGAACGTTCTCCCGATCCGGTCCCCCCGTCCCCCGCAACCCCGCCACAGGCGTCGCAACGCCGCCTTCGAGCGACTCAGGCCGCTCCGCCGTGCCCATCAACTTGTCACTTCCCATCGCCAGAGGACCGCGTGCCCCGGCCCTTCAAGACTCCCGCTCCCCATGTGGGTGCCCGGCTTGCGTTGTTTTACGCGACCTGAGAGCGGCGTGCGGCGCGTGTGGCCGGTTCCGCTCTCGCTTCCCGTACAGAAAGACGAACGAAGCCCCCCGAAGATTCCCGGTGAGCGAAGAAAACCGGCCAACAGCCCGGGTGTGCCGTCCGGTTCCGTGACCTGTCCCTTGTGAAATAAGGGGAGACAATCTCCCGCAATGCCCGGACAACTGCGGATGACTCGTGCCGTCCATGACCAGCCGCCCTCCGGACGGCCCTTCGGGTTACCCCCGCGTCAGTAGTAGGCTCACGCCGTTTGTTGACGCACATGTGTACCCCTGTGGCAGGTGGGGGTCGAGCTGGGGGAGGCCATGCGCTTTCGCGGGAAGTCCATCCGCCGGAAGATCGTGGCGCTGCTGCTCGTGCCGCTCCTCTCCCTGACCGGCGTCTGGGCCTTCGCCACGGTGCTCACGGGACGTGAGGCCGGCCATCTGATCGACGTGGCGAACGTCGTGGAGAAGATCGGCTTCCCCACCGAGGACACCGTCAGCGTCCTCCAGGAGGAGCGCCGCCAGACCCTCGTCTACCTCGCCGATCCGCGCGCCTCGGACGCCCTCGCGGCCCTGCGGCGCAGCCGGACCGCCACGGACGACGTGGTGGCCGAACTCCGCGAGAACGCCGCGGACGCCGAGACCCGCGACCGGATGGAGGGCGAAGGCACCACGGAACGCGTCACCGCGATCCTGGACGCCCTCGACGGAGTCGACTCGCTGCGCCGCGGCGTCGAGGAGGGCACCGTCAACCGGTCCCAGGCACTCGACCTCTACAACCGGCTCGTCGACCCCTGCTACGCGCTGCTGGCCAATCTGCACATCCTCGACAACGTCGAGATGGACAAGCAGGGCCGTGCACTCGCAAACGTGGTCCGCGCCCGCGAACTGCTCTCCCGCGAGGACGCGCTGCTCGGCTCCGCCCTCGTCGCCGGCCGCATCACCGGCGACGACATCCGCGACGTCTCCGACCTCGTGGCCCAGCGCACCCTGCTCTACGACATCAGCCTGCCCCTGCTGCCCTCCGCCGACCGCGAACGCTTCGAGCGCTACTGGAAGAACGCCGACACCGCCCCGCTGCGCGTCGCCGAACAGGCCGTCATCGCCTCCGACCCCGGCAAGCCCAGCGGCGTCACCGCCAAGAGCTGGGACGAGGCCGCCAAGCAGGTACTGGACGAGCTGGGCGACCTCGACGACGAGGCGGCGGACCGCTACCAGGACCGCGTCGAACCGCTGGCCACCAACGTCGTCATCAAGGCGGCCGTCGCGGGCATCCTCGGCCTCGCCGCCGTGCTGGTCTCGCTGGTGATGTCCGTGCGGATCGGCCGCGGCCTCATCCGTGACCTGCGCCGGCTGCGCCTGGAGGCCCACGAGGCGTCCGGTGTGCGGCTGCCCAGCGTGATGCGCCGGCTGTCCGCGGGCGAGAAGGTCGACGTCGAGACGGAAGCGCCGCGCCTCGAATACGACAAGAACGAGATCGGCGAGGTCGGCCAGGCCCTCAACACCCTCCAGCGCGCCGCCGTCGAGGCCGCCGTCAAACAGTCCGAACTGCGCGAGGGCGTCTCCGAGGTCTTCGTCAACCTCGCCCGCCGCAGCCAGGTCCTGCTGCACAAGCAGCTCACCCTGCTCGACGCGATGGAGCGCAGGACCGAGGACACCGACGAACTCGCCGACCTGTTCCGCCTGGACCACCTGACCACACGGATGCGCAGACACGCCGAGGGCCTGGTCATCCTCTCCGGCGCCGCCCCGTCCCGGCAGTGGCGCAAGCCCATCCAGCTCATGGACATCGTCCGCGCCGCCGTCGCCGAGGTGGAGGACTACGAGCGCATCGAGGTGCGCCGGCTGCCGCGCGTCGCGGTCACCGGCCCCGCCGTCGCCGACCTCACCCACCTCGTGGCCGAACTCCTGGAGAACGCCACGGTGTTCTCGCCCCCGCACACCGCCGTACAGGTTCTCGGCGAGCGCGTCGCCAACGGCTTCACCCTCGAGATCCACGACCGCGGCCTGGGCATGGCGGCCGAGGCCCTGCTCGACGCCAACCTGCGGCTCGCCGAGACCCCCGAGTTCGAACTGTCCGACACCGACCGCCTCGGCCTCTTCGTGGTCAGCCGGCTCGCCCAGCGGCAGAACGTCCGCGTCTCCCTCCAGACGTCCCCGTACGGCGGCACCACCGCGGTCGTCTTCATCCCCGACGCGCTGCTCACCGACGACGTCCCGGACACCAACGGCATCGGTTTCCGGCTCGACCGGGTGCTGCCGGCCACGGAGGGCGACGCCGAGGACCGCAAGGCGGCCCTCGCCCAGGTCCCGGTGCAACTGCCCGGTCTGCCCGGCTCGATCCTGGACGGACCGGTCGAACTGGAGGCACCGGTCGGGTTCGACACCCTCAGCGGATTCCCGGGCGTCCTGCGCGACGAGGACAGCGAGCGCGGCGGCATCTTCCGGCGCCGCCGCTCCATCGCCGATCCGCCGGGCGAGGACCACCAGCAGGCGCACGACGGCCAGGGCGAGCCGGCCCGTCCCGGTGACGCGGACGGCACCGACGCCCCCGTCTCGCTGCCGCAGCGGCGCCGGAGCCCCAAGCTCGTCAGCTCCCACGGGCGGCCGGTGACGGACGCCGGGCAGCGGCGCGGCGAGTCCGGCGCACAGCCCCCGCAGGACCAGCAGCCGTCCGGAGCGGACGAGTTCGAGGACACCGCCCCGCTGCTCGCCCGCCGCGCGGCGAGCCGCCCCGGCGCCACCGACCGCACCGGACTGCCGTCCCGCTCCGGTCGCGGCGAGACGTTCGACCGCCGTGGGGAGGCGGGACGCGCCGACGCCACGGGCGCCGGTCCCACGAGCGGACGTGGCGAGTCCGGGGCGGCCCCCGTGCTGCCCCAGCGCAGACGCCGTGCCGCAGGACCCGGCGGCACGGACGAGCCGGCCGCGGATCCGCGGACGACGGACGGAGCGGCGCAGCCGGGCACGAGCGCGCTGCCGCGCCGCGTACGGCAGGCCAACCTGGCCCCGCAGCTCAAGGACGGCCCGTGGCGCCCCGAGCGCGACCGGGCCGGTACCGGCGGGGCCGACCCCGCCGACCGGGACGCCGACGAGGTACGCGACCGGATGGCCTCGCTCCAGCGGGGCTGGCGGCGCGGCCGCGAGGAGAACGCCGAGGGCGAAAGCGCCCAGAACGGCTCAGCACAAGGAACGACAGAGGGGGACGGTCGATGACCGCACCGAAGGCCGAGGGCCACAACACGAACGGCACGGCGTCGGGGGAGCTCAACTGGCTCCTCGACGACCTGGTGGACCGGGTGGCCAGCATCCGCAAGGCACTGGTGCTCTCCAGCGACGGTCTGCCGACCGGGGTCTCCAAGGACCTCACCCGGGAGGACAGCGAGCACCTGGCCGCCGTCGCCTCCGGATTCCACAGCCTCGCCAAGGGCGTGGGACGGCATTTCGAGGCCGGCAGCGTCCGGCAGACCATCGTCGAACTCGACGACGCCTTCCTCTTCGTCACGGCCGCGGGCGACGGAAGCTGTCTCGCCGTCCTCTCGGACGCCGACTCCGACGTCGGACAGGTCGCGTACGAGATGACACTGCTCGTCAAGCGGGTCGGCATCCACCTGGGCGCCGCCCCGCGCACCGACCTGTCCGCCGGCGGATAGTGGGGTGGCATGAGCGGAGACGGTCAGGGAGCACGCCACTGGTTCGATGACGACGCCGGACCGGTGGTGCGTCCGTACGCCATGACGCGGGGCCGCACCACCAGCCCGGGCCAGCACCGGCTCGATCTGATCGCGGTCGTCTTCGCCGAGCCGCACGCGGGCGGACCGGACGACGACCCGACGCTGTCCCCGGAACACATGGACATCGTCGGACTCTGCAGTGACACCCCTCAGTCGGTCGCCGAACTCGCCGCCGGACTCGACCTGCCGATCGGCGTGGTACGGGTCCTCATCGGAGACCTCGTGGACGAGCAACTGGTCCGCGTGAGCCGCCCCGTACCCCCCGCCGAACTGGTGGACGAGAGTATCCTGCGCGACGTGATCAGTGGCCTGCGGGCGCTCTGAACAGCGCGGGGGCGACCGAGGCCGGGGCCGGCGTGAAGCACGGCTCCGGGACCGGCGGGGAACACGGCTCCGGGGACCGGCGGCGCGGCGACGGCCGGTCACCGAACTTGGCGGAAGTGATGCGGTGGAAGCCGGCACCGCGGACGTACTCGTTGTCGGAACCCACGGCGGTGGCGGGTACGGTCCGCCACCGCGCGACACCAGCGAAGCGCGACACCAGCGAAGCAGGAGAACAGATCGATGATCTTCGGGCGTTCTGAGCGCGGCAAGCCCCCGGTCGAGCCCGTCACGCTCAAGATCCTTGTGGCCGGCGGTTTCGGCGTGGGCAAGACGACCCTCGTCGGCGCGGTCAGCGAGATCAAGCCGCTGCGTACGGAGGAGATGCTGACCGAGGCGGGCCGGCCGGTCGACGACCTCAGCGGCGTGGAGGACAAGAGCACGACCACCGTCGTCATGGACTTCGGCCGCATCACCCTCCGCGAGGACCTGGTGCTGTACCTGTTCGGGACACCGGGACAGGACCGGTTCTGGTTCCTGTGGGACGAACTCGCCACCGGCGCGCTGGGCGCGATCGTGCTGGCCGACACCCGCCGCCTGGAGGACTGCTTCGCCGCGGTCGACTACTTCGAGCGGCGCTCCATACCCTTCGTCATGGCCGTCAACTGCTTCGAGGGAGCAGCCCGTTACCCGATCGAGGACGTCCGCCGCGCCCTCGACCTGGACGACGCGGTACCGGTGCTGCTCTGCGACGCCCGGGACCGCGGCTCGGTGAAGGACGTCCTGGTGAAGGTCGTCGGACACGCGCACACCTACGCGGTGCGGCGCCGCGAGAGCCTCACCACTTGAGAGCGGACACCGGCCGACCGGCACAAGGCTTTCAGCTCTCGAGCAGTGCGGGGCGTACGGCCCGTACCCCCGCCGACTGGGGTACGGGCCGCAGTCCTGGCACACGCGCGTGGCCCATGGGAAATCAGACACGCGCGCGTGGGCGACGAAAAGCGCGCACGCAGGCGCGAGCACGGGCGTCCGGACGCACGCCCGCGCGATCGCCCGTCAGTTCGCGCCCTCCTCGAGCCAGCCGAAGCTCTTCTCGACCGCCTTGCGCCAGTTGTGGTACTCGCGGTCGCGCTCCGCGTCCGCCATGGCCGGCGTCCACTCGGCGTCCTTCTGCCAGTGCGACTTCAGCTCGTCGAGGTCGTGCCACACACCCGTGGCGAGCCCGGCCGCGTACGCGGCGCCCAGACACGTCGTCTCGGACACCTTCGGACGGATCACCGGCACCCCGAGGACGTCCGCCTGGTGCTGCATCAGGAGGTTGTTCTTGGTCATGCCGCCGTCCACCTTGAGGGTGGTGATCGCCACCCCGGAGTCCTGGAACATGGCGTCCACGACCTCACGGGTCTGCCAGCTCGTCGCCTCCAGGACCGCGCGCGCGAGATGCGCCTTCGTGACGTACCGGGTGAGCCCGGTGACGACCCCGCGCGCGTCGGACCGCCAGTACGGGGCGAACAGGCCGGAGAAGGCGGGCACGATGTACGCGCCGCCGTTGTCCTCCACGCTCGCCGCGAGCGTCTCGATCTCGTCCGCGGCGCGGATGATGCCGAGCTGGTCGCGGAACCACTGCACCAGGGCGCCGGTGATCGCGATGGCCCCTTCGAGGCAGTACACCGGGGCCTCGTCGCCGATCTTGTAGCCCATGGTCGTCAGCAGCCCGCTCTTGGAGGGGACCGGCCGGTTCCCGGTGTTCAGCAGCAGGAAGCTGCCGGTGCCGTAGGTGTTCTTGGCCGTGCCGACGTCGTAGCAGGCCTGCCCGAACACGGCCGCCTGCTGATCGCCCAGGGCCGAGGCGACGGGGACACCCGCGAGCTGGCCCACCGCGGTGCCGTACACCTCGGACGAGGACCTGATCTCCGGCAGCACCGCTTCGGGGATGTCCATCGCGGACAGGATGGACGGGTCCCACTGGAGGGACTCCAGGTTCATCAGCATGGTGCGTCCGGCGTTCGTCACGTCGGTGACGTGCCGTCCCCCGTCCGTGCCGCCGGTCAGGTTCCAGATCAGCCAGGAGTCGATCGTGCCGAAGGCGATCTCGCCGCGCTCCGCCCTGGCCCGCAGCCCCGGTACGTTGTCCAGCAGCCAGGCCGCCTTGGGCCCGGAGAAGTAGCTGGCCAGCGGCAGTCCGGTGCGCTCGCGGAACCGGTCCTGCCCGTCCGCGCCGCCCAGTTGGCCGCAGAGCGCCGAGGTACGGGTGTCCTGCCAGACGATCGCGTTGTGGACGGGCTTGCCCGTGGCCCGGTCCCACAGGACCGTCGTCTCCCGCTGGTTGGTGATCCCGAGCGCGCTCAACCGGTCCGCGTGCAGCCCCGCCTTGGCGATCGCCCCAGCGACCACGGCCTGCACCTTCGACCAGATCTCGGTGGCGTCGTGCTCCACCCAGCCAGGCTTCGGGAAGATCTGGCGGTGCTCGCGCTGGTCGACGGCGACGATCGCGCCGCCCCGGTCGAAGATGATGCAGCGGCTGGAGGTGGTGCCCTGGTCGATTGCGGCGACGTACTTCTCGGCGTTGTCCGTCATGGATACCCCTTGATGGTCGCTCGGTCAGCCGGATCGGCTCGGTCGGAAGGCTGGTCAGAAGGCTGCGTTGTGGATGAGGCCCGCGAGCGCCCCTCCGATCAGCGGGCCGGCGACCGGGACCCAGGAGTAGCCCCAGTCGGAGGTGCCCTTGTTGGGGATGGGCAGGAAGGTGTGCACGATGCGCGGGCCGAGGTCGCGCGCCGGGTTGATGGCGTAACCGGTGGGCCCGCCCAGGGAGAGGCCGATGCCGACGACGAGCAGGGACACCAGCAGGATCGAGATGCCGGAACCGTAGATGCCCGTCTGCTCGCCGGGGACCTGGCCGATGCCGATGCCGATGTTCCCGCCGAAGGCGAGGATGGGCAGGACCAGGGAGATCGTGGCGATCACCTCGGTGACCAGGTTGGCGACCGGATGCCGGATCTCGGGGATCGTGGAGAAGATGCCGAGGGTCGGCGTCGGCTCGTCGGCGGTGCCCTCCGTGGTGCCGGTCGTACGGGTGTTGGCCCGGAACTGGGCGAAGTAGACCAGGTAGGCGAGCGCGGCGCCGAGCATGGCGCCGACCATCTGGCCCAGCCAGTAGAGCCAGACCTTGTCCCAGTCACCGGTGTCGACGGCCACGCCCAGGGTGACGGCCGGGTTGAGGTGGCCGCCGGACAGCGGCGCCGCCGTGTAGGCGCCCGCCAGCACGCCGAAACCCCAGCCGAACGCGATCACGATCCAGCCCGAGGCCCGCGCCTTCGAGTACCTGAGGGTGACGGCGGCGCAGACGCCGGCGCCGAACAGGATGAGGATCGCGGTGCCGATGACCTCACCTGTGAAAATGTCTCCGTTGCTCATGGCGGCTCCTAGGCCCTCGCCCGGGGTGATCCCCCCGGTCCACCGTGCAGGGTGTTTCCCATGGCCACTTCAGCCTGGGCAGGGAGGTCCCGAGCCCCGCCCGGCGTCGGTGACGAGCGTTGCCGCAGCAGCGGAATCGCCCGTGGGGGGAAGGCTCTTCGAGCAGGCGGGAGCCCGAGCGGCGCAGCGCTCGAAGGCGCCCGGATGCGGCGATGCCGACTGACACCGGGAAGTGTTCACCGGCGCCCTGGGGGCGTCAAGGTCGCCGACCGCAACGGTTGGGGAGGGGGCGGGGACCTGCCTCGGGCGCGTCTTCGGGGGCTGCGTGGGGCCCGCCTCGGGCGCGTTCCGAGCCTGCCGTGGGCCTGTCCGGGGGCGGCACGCGGGCGGCTCAAGGGTGATGCGCAGGCGGCTCGGGATGGTGTACGAACGGGGGCAGCCGCCGCGCAGCCCGTGCCACACTCACTTGACGGCGCTCAACCGGCAGCGCTCACGCGACGGCGATCACGGACGACCCGTGTCCGAAAAGCCCCTGATTGGCCGTGATGCCCACCCGGGCGCCCTCGACCTGACGCGCCCCGGCGTCCCCCCGCAACTGCCGCGTCAGCTCGCAGACCTGGGCTATGGCCTGTGCCGGAACCGCCTCCCCGAAGGAGGCGAGCCCGCCGCTGACGTTCACGGGTATGCGGCCGCCCGGCGCCGTTGCCCCGGATCTCAGCAGCTTCGCCGCCTCGCCCTCGCCGCACAGCCCCAGATCCTCGTACCACTGCAACTCCAGCGCCGTGGACAGGTCGTAGACCTCGGCGAGCGACAGGTCCTCCGGTCCCAGGGCCGCCTCCTCGTACGCCGCGCGGGCGATCGAGGCGCGGAAGGCGCACGCGGCCCCCGGGTCCGCCACCGTCACCGCGGAGTCGGTCGCGATGTCCGGCAGGTCGAGCTGGGTCCTGGGATACCGCGGAGTCACCGTGGACACCGCGCGTATGCGCACCGGGTCCGCCGCCCCGTGCCGTCGCGCGAACTCCATGCTCGACAGCACCACGGCCGCGCCGCCGTCCGAGGTGGCGCAGATGTCGAGCAGCCGCAGCGGGTCCGCCACGACCGCGGAGGCGGCGACCTCCTCGGCGGTGACGCGCTTGCGGTAACGGGCGAGCGGATTGAGCGCCCCCGAGGCGGCGTTCTTCACCTTGACCTGCGCGAAGTCTTCCAGTGTGTCGCCGTGCACGGCCATCCGCCGGCGCGCGTAGAGCCCGAAGTACGCCGGATTCGTCGCGCCGAGGAGCCGGAACCGCAGCCAGTCCGGGTCGTCGGGCCGGTCGCCGCCCGCCGGGCGGAAGAACCCCTTGGGCGCCGCGTCCGCGCCCACCACCAGCACCACGTCCGCCAGCCCCGCGAGGATCTGTGCCCGCGCGGTGGCGATCGCCTGCGCCCCCGAGGCGCAGGCCGCGTACACGCTCGTCACCCGGGCGCCCTGCCACCCCAGCGCTCTGGCGAACGTCGCCCCCGCCACGTGACCCGGATATCCGCCGCGTACCGTGGCGGCCCCCACGACGGAGCCGACAGCGCGCCAGTCGAGCCCCGCGTCGGCCAGCGCCGCCCGCGCGGCCGCCGTCCCGTACGCCACGAAGCCGCGTCCCCACTTGCCCCACGGGTGCATGCCCGTGCCGAGCACGGCGACGTCCCCCCTCATGCCTCCACCCCCTTGTGCCGGTCGTCCCTCACCGCGCCACCCCCCGTCGGCCGCCAGTGCCATGTCGTCCAGACCGTCTCCGCGTCCTCGCTCAGCACGCCGGGGACGGCCTCCACCTCCATGCCCACCGCCAGGTCGGCGACGGTGACCCCGGGAACCGCCTGTCCCAGCACCACGATGCACTCGGCGGCCAGCTCCACTGCGATCAACGTGTACGGCTCCCACGGAAGTTCCGGATCGGACACGTAGGGTGACGGCGGCCGGTAGCGGCTGTCGGTGTAGGACCAGACGCGCCCGCGCCGGGACAGCGGCACCTCCTCCAGATCACCGCCCGCGCAGTCCGGATTCCGGCAGCTCAGGTCCTCGCGGGGGAAGAAAACGGCCGCGCAGGCGGAACAGCGCGTGCCGAGCAGCCGGAAACCGTCCCCGTCGCCGGTGAACCATCCGGTCACTAAGGGTGTACGTGTGCGCGGCACGGTCCCTCCAGTGCGACGTCGTCTGACGGTACGTCAGAAGTGTGGCACGGGGCGCGCTCGCCGGGCAGGGCCCTGCGCGGCCTTCCCAGGCGGAACCCGGGCCTGATAGACGCAGGGGACATGACACGACTCTCCACCGCAGTACGGGGACTGATGACCACGCTCGCGGCGCTCCTCGCCGTGACCTCCGTCTCCGCCACCGCCCGGGCGGAGACCGCCCCCAAGGCCCCCGCGGACTTCGTGGCCCTGAGATCCGTCGACCCGACCATCCTCCAGGAGATCCGGTACTTCACACCGCACAACTTCGTGGGCGCGCACATCGACGGCTACCGGCAGCCGATGTGCATCCTCACCCGGCCCGCCGCCGAGGCCCTGCACCGGGCCCAGCGCACACTGCTGCGCCAGGGCTACAGCCTCAAGGTGTACGACTGCTATCGCCCGCAGCGCGCCGTGGACCACTTCGTGCGCTGGGCCGAGGACCTCGACGACGAGGCGATGAAGGCGGAGTTCTACCCGCAGGTCGACAAGAGCCGGCTGTTCGAGGACGGCTACATCGCCGAGAAGTCCGGGCACAGCCGCGGGTCCACGGCCGACCTGACCATCGTGCGGCTCCCGGCGCGGCCCACCCGGCCCTACCGCCCCGGGGAGCCCCTCGTCCCCTGTTACGCGCCCCGGGACGAGCGTTTCCCCGACAACTCCGTCGACATGGGCACCGGTTTCGACTGCTTCGACACCCTGGCGCACACGCTCGACCCGCGCGTCCAGGGTGAACAGCGCGCCCACCGCCTGCTGCTGAAGAGCACCCTCGAAGACCTCGGCTTCGTGAACCTCGCCGAGGAGTGGTGGCACTACACGTACAAGCCCGAGCCGTACCCGGACACCTATTTCGACTTCCCCGTGTCCCGGAAGTCGCTGGCCCCGGCACGCCGATAACCGCCGCCCAGGGGCCCTTGGAGCCGAGATTCCGTCGCGCCGACGGCTCGAAGGGCCACCCCTGGCGACGCCTTCCGCGTGATCGGATACAGTCCGCGGCGTGTCCGTGACCCATGATCAGACCGCCGGCCACGCACCCGGCTCGCACTGCTCGAGCTGCGGAGCGCCCTACGGAGCAGGTGTCTCCGGCTGGCCCCGTACCTGCGCCGCGTGCGGCGCGGTCGCCTACCGCAACCCGCTGCCCGTCGCGGTGGCTCTACAGCCCGTGTATGACACCCAAGGCACCGCCCTGGTGGTCATCACCCGGACGATCTCCCCCGCGCGCGGGGGCGTCGCCCTGCCCGGAGGGTTCATCGACGACCGCGAGGACTGGCGCCACGCCGTCGCGCGCGAGCTGAAGGAGGAGACGGGCATCGACGCCGCGAGCCGGGACATCCGCCTCGCCGACGCGATGAGCTCTCCCGACGGCCATCTGCTGCTGTTCGGGCTGCTGCCCGAACGCCCGGCCGCCGACCTGCCGCCGTCCGCCGCCACGGACGAGACGGCGGGCTGGCACTTGCTGCGCCGGCCGGCCGGACTCGCCTTCTCGCTGCACACGGCGGCCGCGCGCGCGTTCTTCGAGGGCCGCTACGTCTGACGGCCCGCTCAGTGTGCCGACAGTCCCCGTATCCGCACCGGGTACGGGGACTCGTCCGGCCCCTCGCCGCCGTCCCGGCCCTCCCGTTCGACGACGACCCGCTGCTCGTCCCAGTGGGCGGTGAAGCGTTCGATGTCCGGCTCGTTCCAGCCGTCGCCCGCGTCCGGCACCACCACCCCGAACCCGGTACGGCCGGGCTCCGGAGCCCACACCTCCAGCTCCAGGCCGCCGCCGTCGCCCCGCACGGGCAGCACGGCCCCCGCGCGCACGAGCACCGGAACGCGCGACAAGGGGGCGTCGACCACGATCTGGGCGGGCCCCTCGAAGACCTCCTCGGTCGCCGTGTCGTACCAGCGCCCGCGCGGGAGCTGCACGGTCCTGCGCTCCCTCCCCGGGTCCAGCACCGGCGCCACCAGCAGACAGTCGCCCAGCAGGAACGCGTCCTCGCAGTCGCGCAGCGCCCGGTCCTCCGGCGCGCCCCACCAGACGGGCCGCACATAGGGCGCGCCCGTGCGCCGCGCGAGATGCGCCAGGGTCACGAAGTACGGCAGCAGACGCCGCCGTTCGACGAGCGCCACGCGCGCGTGCCCCAGTACGTCCTCCCCGAACTCCCAGGGCTCCCGCCGCCCCGCGCGCAGACTGGCGTGCGTACGGAACAGCGGCAGGTACGCGCCCAGCTGGAACCACCGCAGATACAGCTCAGGAGAAGGGCTCCCGTCGAAGCCGCCCACGTCGGGCCCCGAGTACGGCACCCCGCACAGGCCGAGACCCACGACCAGCGACAGCGACGCCCGCAGTCCCGGCCAGCCGGTCGCCACGTCGCCGGACCAGGTGCCCCCGTAGCGCTGCAGACCGGCCCACCCGGAGCGGGAGAAGAGGAACGGCCGCTCATGGGGGGCCAGTTCCCGCAGCCCCTCGTAGGCGGCCCGGGCCATGCACAGCGCGTACACGTTGTGCGCCTCGCGATGGTCCCCGCCACGGCCCTCCAGGGCGTGCCGCGCCGACCGCGGCAGCGTGTTCTCCCCGAAGGCCGTGAACGACGTCGGCTCGTTCATGTCGTGCCAGAAACCCGCGAAGCCCTGCGCGAGCCGCTCCGCGTAGAGCCCGCCCCACCACTTGCGCACGCGCGCGTCGGTGAAGTCCGGATGCAGCGACTCCCCGGGCCACACGACCCCCTCCACGAGCCGTCCCGCCGCGTCCCGTACGAAGGTGTCCTCCGCGACACCGCTGTCGTGGACGGTGTTGCCCGGCTCGGCCTCGACCGCCGGGTCGATGATCGACACCAGCCGGATCCCGTCGCGCCGCAGCTCCTCGGCGAGCGCCGGCAGCTTCGGGAAGTTCTCCCGGTCGACGGTGAACACCCGGTGCCCGTCGTAGTGGTCGATGTCCAGGTGGACCGCGCCGAGCGGCAGCCCGCGCTCCCGGTAGCCCCGGACGATCCGCCGCACCTCCTGCTCGCTGCCGAAGCCCCACCGGGCGTGCTGGTGCCCGAGCGCCCAGGACGGCGGCAGGGCGGGCGCTCCGGTGAGCGCCGCCCAGGTGTGCAGCACGCGCGCGGGGGTGCCCACCATCACCCAGCAGCGCAGCGGGCCGCCGTCCATGCGCAGCTCGCTGGTCCCGGCCCGGTCGTGCCCGGACCCGGCCCCCTCCTCGCCCTCCCGCAGCGTCACCGTGCCGTCCCAGGAGGTGTCGTGGAACGCCAGATGGGTGGCGGCGTCGGCCACGACCATCTGCACCGGCATGGTGAGGTACAGCGGGTCGTCACCGGGCCCGAACGCATGGCCGGGGTCCGTGTTCCACAGCCGGTACGTGCCGTCGCGCAGCCGCGGACCCGAGGCACGCCCGCCGAGCCCGAAGAACCGGGCGTCCGCGGCGACTTCCGAGCGCTGCATCCAGCGCCCGGGGCCACCGTCGGCGGGCTCCCACCACCGGGGCGGCAGATCGCGGCGCAGGGTCACCCCGCCGGGCGTACGCACCTCCACCGCACCGTGGCGCGAGACGGCGACCGTGACCCGCTCGGCCACGATCCGCCAGCCGCCGTCCTTGTCCGGCTCCAGGGCGGCCCGGGGATCGGCCTCGGGACCGCGCCCCGCGAGCGCGTACGACGGCTCGGGCGCGGCCCCGTCCCAGCCCCAGAAGACGGCCCCGTTCGCCGCGACGGTGATCCGCAGCTCGGAACGGGTGAACCGGACGACTCCGCCGCCGGGCCCGGGCTCCACGTCCAGCACCGATCCGGGCACCCGTGCCCGCTCGCCGCCCCGCTCGGGCAACCCGGTGGCGTCGGCGCGCCTCCTGCGCCACGCGGCCCGCACCGTGCGCAACCCCTGCGCGGCACCCCCCGAACCGACCGCTTTCACCGAACGCACCAGGTCACGACCGTCCATGCTGCTCACCCTGCCACTGACGGCGCCGCAAGTGCGAGCCGTTCAACTACCGTTCACCCATGGCGCCCGCACATCTTCACGTGGAGGACTATGTGGGGCACGCCCTAGTGCAGAAGTCGATCACATGGCATCGTCCGTGTCAGCCGCGTGACGCGCACACCCCTGCCCGTGCGCGTCCGACGCACACGACGCGCACAGTCCGGGAGCCGCCCCATGTCCTCGTCCCCAGCGAACCCGTCGCCGCTCTGGCAGCCCGATCCGGAACGCATCGCGCAGGCACAGGTCACGAGGTTCCAGGCCTGGGCGGCGGAGCACCACGGAGCCCCGGCGGACGGCGGCTACGCCGCACTCCACCGCTGGTCCGTCGACGAACTCGACACCTTCTGGAAAGCCGTCACCGAGTTCTTCGACGTCCGCTTCTCCACCCCCTACGCGCGCGTGCTCGGCGACCGCTCCATGCCGGGCGCCGAGTGGTTCCCCGGGGCGACCCTCAACTACGCCGAACACGCCTTGCGCGCCGCCGCCTTCCGCCCGGACGAACCCGCGCTGCTGTACGTGGACGAGACCCACGAGCCGGCCCCGGTGAGCTGGTCGGAGCTGCGCCGCCAGGTCGGCTCCCTGGCCGGCGAGCTCCGCGCCCTCGGCGTCCGCCCCGGGGACCGCGTCAGCGGCTACCTCCCGAACGTGCCGCAGGCCGTCGTCGCCCTCCTCGCCACGGCCGCCGTCGGCGGCGTCTGGACGTCCTGCGCCCCCGACTTCGGCGCCCGCAGCGTCCTGGACCGCTTCCAGCAGGTGGAACCCGTCGTCCTGTTCACCGTCGACGGCTACCGCTACGGCGGCAAGAAGCACGACCGCCGCGACACCGTGGCGCAGCTCCGCGGTGAACTGCCGAGCCTGCGCGCCGTGGTCCACATCCCGCTGCTGGGCACCGACGCGCCGGAGGGCGCCCTGGAGTGGTCGGCCCTGACGTCCGCCGACACCGAGCCCGTCTTCGAGCAGGTGCCCTTCGACCACCCCCTGTGGGTGCTCTACTCCTCGGGCACGACCGGCCTCCCCAAGGCGATCGTGCAGTCCCAGGGAGGCATCCTCGTCGAACACCTCAAGCAGCTCGGCCTGCACTGCGACCTGGGTCCCGGGGACCGCTTCTTCTGGTACACGTCCACCGGCTGGATGATGTGGAACTTCCTCGTCTCCGGCCTGCTCACGGGCACCACGATCGTCCTGTACGACGGCAGCCCCGGCTTCCCCGACACCGGCGCCCAGTGGCGCGTCGCCGAACGCACCGGAGCCACCCTGTACGGCACCTCGGCGGCCTACGTCATGGCGTGCCGCAAGGCGGGCGTCCACCCCGCCCGGGACCACGACCTCTCGCGGGTCCAGTGCGTCGCGACCACCGGCTCGCCGCTGCCGCCCGACGGCTTCCGCTGGCTGCACGACGAGTTCGCCGCGAGCGGGGCCGACCTGTGGATCGCCTCGGTCAGCGGCGGCACGGACGTGTGCTCCTGCTTCGCCGGAGCCGTGCCCACCCTCCCGGTGCACATCGGCGAGCTCCAGGCCCCGAGCCTCGGCACCGACCTCCAGTCCTGGGACCCCGGCGGAAAGCCCCTCACCGAAGAGGTCGGCGAACTGGTGGTCACGAACCCCATGCCGTCCATGCCGATCCGCTTCTGGAACGACCCGGACGGCAGCCGCTACCACGACAGCTACTTCGACACCTATCCCGGCGTCTGGCGCCACGGGGACTGGATCACCGTCACCTCCCGCGGCTCCGTCGTCATCCACGGCCGCTCCGACTCCACGCTCAACCGGCAGGGCGTGCGGATGGGATCCGCGGACATCTACGAAGCCGTCGAGCGGCTGCCGGAGATCAGGGAATCGCTCGTCATCGGGGTCGAACAGCCCGACGGCGGCTACTGGATGCCGCTCTTCGTGCACCTCGCCCCGGGAGCCGTCCTCGACGACGCCCTCCTGGACCGCATCAAGCGCACCATCCGCGAGCAGCTCTCGCCGCGGCACGTACCCGACGAGGTCATCGAGGTCCCCGGAGTCCCGCACACCCTCACCGGCAAGCGCATCGAGGTCCCCGTCAAACGCCTCCTCCAGGGCGCCTCCCTGGAGAAGGCCGTCAATATCGGCTCCGTGGACAACGTGGAACTGCTCCGCTTCTACGAGGAGCTGGCCCGCGAGCGCGCCTGATCAGCCTCCGTAGGTGGCCTCGGCCTCGCCCAGGACGGCGGCGAAGTCCGAGGCCAGCCGCGCCGCGTCGGCCGGTTCCAGATCCGCGACCGAGATCCGTACGCCCGGTGTGGACGCGATCCGGAAGCGGGCCCCCGCCGCGACCCACCAGCCGTGCGTCCGCAACCCGTTCACCACGGCCGACTCGTCCCGCACGGGCACCCACAGGTTCATCCCGCTCACCCCACGGGCCTCGATCCCGCGCGCGCTGAGCTCGTTCATGAGCGCCGTCCGCCGCAGTGCGTAGACGTCCCGCGCGCGCGTGGTCAACGCGCGCGTGCTCCCGTCCGCCAGCAGCGCGTACACCGTCTCCTGGAGCAGATGGCTGACCCAGCCGGAGGTCAGCAGCAGCCGGCCGTCGTGCCGGGCCAGGGTCGTCCCGTCGCACGCCGCCGCGGCCCACCGCAGGTCGGTCCCCAGGAACTTGCTCACCGTCCGGACGTGCACCCAGCGCGCCGGACCGCCCGAGGTCAGGGTGTGCAGCGGGACGCCCGCGACGGCGGACGCGTGGTCGTTCTCCACGACGAGCACCTCGGGCGCCTCGCGCAGCACCTCCACCAGCGCGTCACGGCGCTCCGCCGTGAAGAACCCGCCGTACGGGTTCTGCGCGCGCGGGCTGCACACCACGGCCCGCACCCCTGCCCGCAGTGCGACGCGCAGCGCGTCCGGGCGCAGACCCGCGTCGTCCACCGCGACCGGCACGGTACGCAGGCCCAGCGCCGTGACCAGATCGAGCACATGGTGGTAACCGGGGTCCTCCATGGCCACCGCGTCCCCGGGACGCAGCTCCACGGAGAGCAGCCGCCCGATGAGGTCCAGCGCACCGTGGGCGAAGGTCACATGGCCGGTGGGTACACCGTCGGGCGCCAGCCAGTCGCGCACCGCCTCCTCGAGATGTGCCACCCGGGGCGTGCTCCGGTGCGAGCGCGCGCCCGGGGAGAGGCGGGTGGGAGGCACCAGGTGGGGGAGCAGTTCCGGGGCGGGGTGCCCGCCCGCCAGATCCCGCAGCCCGGCGGGGACCTTGGGCGGCCGGCGGGAGGCGACCGCGGGCCTGGCGGCCACCACCGTCCCGGCGCGCCCGCGCGTCACCACGATCCCGCGTCGCCGCAGCTCTTTGTAGGCGGTCGCGACCGTTCCCGGGCTCACCCCCAGATCGTCCGCGAGCCGGCGCACCGGGGGCAGCGTGAAGCCGGGCCCCAACACCCCGTCGGCCACGCCCTGTTCCACCGACGCGGCAATCCCCTTGGCCGTCGTCCCACTGATCGCATATTGTGTTGCCACGTTGCTAATTATGTATCAGTACATAACTGAAGGCAAGGGGGAGCCGTGAGCAGCACACGTCGCGCCACCGCATGGCGGGCACGGTGGACACGCGTACCAGGAGGCCGCGACGGCCGCAGAATGCTCTGGATCGCCCTGGTCGACCGGACCGGCAGCGGCCTGTGGGCCTCAGTCTCCGTCCTGTACTTCACCTACGTCACTGAGCTCTCCGTCGCCGAGGTCGGCACGCTCGTCGCCGTCTCCGCGGCCATCGGCATCGCCGGCGCACCACTCGGCGGCCGCATCGCCGACCGCCTGCCCCTCACCCGTGTCCTGATCGTCCTGCAACTCCTGCGCGCCGCCGCCTCCCTCGCCCTGCTCACCACGGACGAGTACGCCCTGCTGCTCGCCGTCTCGGCCGTCGGCAGCCTCGGCGACCGGGCCGCCAACGTCCTCACCAAGCTGTACGCGGCACGCGTCGCCGGCCCCGAACGCGTCCGTTACCAGGCCGTCAACAGAACCGTGGCCAACGCCGGCTGGGCCCTGGGCGGCCTCGTCGCGGCGCTCGCCCTCGGTATCGGCAGCACGGCCGCCTACCGGTGGCTGCTCATGGGCGACGGCCTCTCCTTCGTCGCCGCCGCCCTCGTGACCGTCCGCTGCGGTGAACCACCGTCCCCCTCCCGCACCGTGGCGTCCGCGGAACACCCCCTGCCGAAGACCCGGCAGACCAGCCCCTGGCGCGACCGCACCTACCTCGCCTACGTCGCCACCGAAACGGTCCTCTTCCTCGACGACGCCGTCTTCAAAGTGGGCCTGCCGCTGTGGATCGCCCACCAGAGCACCGCACCCCACGGCCTCGCACCGCTCCTCATGGTGCTCAACAACGTGATGGTCGTGGCGGGCCAGGTCCCCCTGGCCCGGCTCGGCGCCACCACCGCGGCGGCCCGGGCCCTGCTGCTCCCGCTCTCCGCGGTCTTCGCCGCGGGCGGCGCCGCTATGGCGCTCTCCGCGACCGGCGGCCCCGTCGCCGCGACACTGTTCCTCACCACCGCGGCCATCGCGTTCACCGTCGCCGAGATGCTGCACGCCACCGTCTCCTGGGAACTTTCCCTCGCCCTCGCCCCCGACACCGCACAGGGCGCCTACCTCGGAGTCCACGGCCTCGCGCAGTCCGCCCAGCGCAGTCTCGGACCGCTGGCGGTCACCGCGGCCATCGCCACCGGCCCCGCCGGCTGGGCCCTCTTCGGCTCGACCATCGCGCTGACCTGCACCGTTCAGCACCGCCTGATCCGCAGCAGGCTCACCCGCACCGCGATGTCAGTGCCCGCGACTACTCTGAGTGAGCATTGATCGGACTGCGCACAGCACAGGGGGAAACATGGCGGCCACCAAGCACCGGATCACGCGACGCGCACTACGCCGCGAAGTCGCCGGCACCATCGGCCTGCTCACCGACGAGCACGACTTCACGGCCATGCGCCGCTACCGCACCTTCGCCTTCGACGACCACACCACCTACCTGAAACAGGTGGAAGCCCTCCTCAGGACACTCGCCGCCCAGGGCAGCCACACCGCGGTGGCCCTCTTCGACCCCGAGGAGTACGCCGACTACTGCGCCGAAGCCGGCCTGGACCCGGACACCCCGGCCAGCCGCACCCGCTTCACCGCCCGCCTGGCCGCCACGGGCCCGACCGTCACGTACGAGGGCCAGCCCCTCACCACCCTGGTCCCGGACCTCGTCGACGAAGCCGTCCGCCGGGCCACCTGGGAGTACGCGACCACGGCCCTCGCCCGGATCGGCGACTGCGCCTCCTGCGGCGAGGACATCGGACGAGCCGGATTCGAGCGCGCCGCGCACCTCGTCACGCGCATCCTCGAGACCGCCGACCCCGGCGAACGCCACATCGTGTGCAGCGTCTCGGCGGCCCCCGAGAGCCTGGTCGCCGTCCTCCACTCGACCAGCACAGAGGACAGCACACACCTCGACGAGACCGCGGCCCTGGAACTCACCACGGTCCTGGCCCTCGGCATCGCCACCAGCGCCCGCGGCGGCCTCGTCATGCGCACCACCGCACCCGGCACCACCGACCGCGTCTACGGCTGGCGCCTGCGCGGCGGCGACCTGGAACCGCTCACCGCGGGAGAGGTCTTCGACGCCTACTGCACCGACATCGAATCCGGCGACCTGGTCTCCCCGGAATCCGGCGTCGACTACTGCACACCCCCGGACCTCGGGGACGAGGACCGGACGAGCGGACACACCCACTGAACGCGCCAGGGGCGCCCCACCCGAGGATGGGGCGCCCCTGGCGGCAAGCAGAGCAATGGCCGGCCACGCGTACCGGCCACCGGCCGTCGGCTACTCGCCGGACAGCACCGCCTGAGCCGCGTTCCGCGCCTCCTCGGCGCTGTCCGTGGCCCGCGCGGCAGCCGCGGCACGCTCGCACTGCGCCAGCGTGTACTTAGCCAGCGTCGACCGCACGTACGGAATCGACGCCGCACCCATGGAGAGAGAGGTGACGCCCAGACCGGTCAGCACACAGGCGAGCAGCGGGTCCGACGCCGCCTCACCGCACACACCGCAGCTCTTGCCCTCCGCCCGCGCGGCCTCCGCGGACAGCGCCACCAGGTCCAGCAGCGCCGGCTGCCACGGGTCCTGCAGCCGCGAGACCGCGCCCACCTGGCGGTCGGCGGCGAAGGTGTATTGCGCGAGGTCATTGGTGCCCAGCGACAGGAACTCGACCTCCTGCAAGATCGACCGCGCACGCAGCGCGGCCGACGGAATCTCGACCATCGCACCGAACTTGGCCCGCAGCCCGGCCTCCCGGCACGCGTCGGCGAACGCCTTCGCGTCGGTACGGTCGGCGACCATCGGCGCCATGACCTCGAGATAGACCGGCAGCCCCTCGGCGGCCTTCGCCAGCGCCGTGAGCTGCGTACGCAGCACGTCCGGGTGATCGAGCAGCGAGCGCAGGCCCCGCACACCCAGCGCAGGGTTGGGCTCGTCCGCCGGAGTCAGGAAGTCCAGCGGTTTGTCCGCACCGGCGTCGAGCACCCGCACGACCACGCGGCTCTCCGGGAAGGCCTCCAGCACCTGCCGGTAGGACTCCACCTGCTTCTCCTCGGACGGCGCGTTCTTGCTGTCGTCCAGGAAGAGGAACTCGGTGCGGAACAGACCCACGCCCTCCGCGCCGGCCTCGACGGCCGCCTGCACATCGGCGGGCCCGCCGATGTTCGCCAGCAGCGGCACCTTGTGACCGTCGGACGTCGCACCGGGACCCGAGGAGGCGGACAGCGCGGCCTTGCGCTCGGCAGCCGCCGCTTCGAGCTGCGCCCTCTTCTCGGCGCCGGGTGCCACGAAGATCTCGCCGGTGCTGCCGTCCACGGCGATCACCGTGCCCTCGGCCAGCTCACCCGCACCGGGCAGCGCCACCACGGCGGGCACACCGAGCGCCCGCGCCAGGATCGCGCTGTGGCTGGTCGGCCCGCCCTCCTCGGTGACGAAGCCGAGCACCAGCGCCGGGTCGAGCAGCGCCGTGTCGGCCGGCGCCAGATCCCGGGCGATCAGCACGTACGGCTCGTCGCTGTCCGGCACACCCGGCATGGGCACCCCTAGCAGCCGCGCGACAATGCGGTTCCGCACGTCGTCGAGGTCCGCCACCCGCCCCGCGAGATACTCACCGGCACCCGCGAGGAGCGCACGGTACGCTGCGAACGCGTCGTAGACGGCACGCTCAGCGGTGCTGCCGACGGCGATCCGCCGCTCCACGTCCGTCATCAGCTCGGGGTCCTCGGCCATCATGGCCTGCGCCTCGAGCACGGCCTGGGCCTCGCCCCCCGCCAGATTGCCGCGCGCCATCAGATCGGCCGCCACAGCTTCCACGGCCTTGCGGGCGCGCCCCTGTTCGCGCTCCGCCTCCTCCGCGGGAATCTGCTTGGCAGGCGGTTCGAGAACCGCCGTTCCCATGTGCCGAACCTCGCCGATCGCCACACCGTGGCTCACGCCGACGCCTCGCAGCGTTGTCTCCATCTCACCCGTCTCCGGTAGTGCGGGGCGTCCCGCCGCCGCGGTGGTTGTCCTACTGGCCGTCCAGGACGGACCTGCCGTCACTGCCAGCCGAAAAGGCTGTCGCCGGCCTTCACGTCGCCGTCCTCACGCACGGACGAGAGGGACTCGGCCGTGGCCTCCAGCGCCACGACGGGGCAGATCGGAGACTTGCCGGCGGCCTCCACGGCGGCCGGGTTCCAGCGGACCACGGCCTGACCGCGGGTCACGGTGTCGCCCTTGTTCACGAGTAGCTCGAAGCCCTCGCCGTTGAGCTGCACGGTGTCGATCCCGAGGTGCGTGAGCACGCCGTGCCCCTCGTCGTCGACGACGACGAAGGCGTGCGGGTGGAGCGAGACGACCACGCCGTCCACGGGGGCCACGGCCTCCGAGGACTCACGCGCGGGGTCGACCGCCATGCCGGGGCCGACCATGGCTCCGGAGAAGACGGGGTCCGGCACTGCGGTGAGCGCGATGGCGCGCCCAGCGAGAGGGGACGTCACTGTGGACATGGGAAGCCTCCCAGGGGTGGAGATTCATACGGGCCGTCACTACCTGTTCCCGGACGGCGCACTGTTGAGCAGCGTATGTCATATGACCTGCCGGTTCCGTGCGAGAAGGACCGGTTGCACGCCGTAGGGCAGAGCGGAAACGATTTGCGCCCGCTCCCGGGACCCATGTACAGTCAAAGACCTGCCTGCGGCTGAGCGGCGCGATCACGCACCCTCGCCCAGCAGCATCCAACTCATCAGATCCTATCTCGGGGTTCTGTTCTGCATGTGCGCAGGACGGTGGTCAGGGAGCCGGGGAATTACTGATAAAGTCGGAACCGCCGGAAAGGAAACCGCGAGAGCGGAAACCTGGAAAGCACCGAGGAAATCGGAACCGGAAACGGTCTGATAGAGTCGG
>NZ_JBHWHV010000067.1:0-55962 GCF_042732375.1 Streptomyces sp. NPDC059785 | reverse complement strand
GCCCGGAGCCGCCCCTGCCAGTGCCGGACGCGCGGCCCGTCGGCTCAGGCCGCGAGCCGGACCGCCGCCACCGCCGGGGTCCGCAGGGTCCGCCAGGCGGTGAGCAGTCCGGTGCCGAGCGTCGCCGCCGCGGCGACCGCGACGGTCGCCAGCCAGATCCCGAGGCCCTGGCCGGGCAGTACGGAGTCGGCGCGGACCACGGTGAAGGGCACGATCCCGGCGAGCCCCGCCACCGTCCCGAAGAAGACACCGGTCACGGTCAGGAGCAGGCCCTCGACGCCGACCGTCCGGAGCACCTGGCCCGGCGTCGCCCCGGTCAGGCGCTGCCGCCCGAACTCGCCCGTGCGGAAGACGGTCGCCGAGTACAGCGAATTGACCAGCATGATGCAGCAGAAGGCGACGATGATCCCGACGACCGTGAAGTTCAGTGTCTCCAGGTTCTTGTCCCCGACCGACTTGGTGAGGCCGGACGCCTCGACCGCGTCGCTTTCCACGCCCTGCATGTACAGCGTGGCGACCGCCGTACCGGTGAACATGATCAGCGGCATCAGCACCCCGGCCAGGCGCTCGGACCCCTGGCGCATCGTCCGCACGGCCAGCCAGCCGCTCGCGCCCGTCAGCGGCAGCCGCTTCAGGACCGCCGGCAGCAGCCGCGGCGCGAGCAGCGCGAACCCCGCCGAGAGCACGATCGCCCCGTACGCGGCCGGCGCCATCAGCGCCGAGTCGGTGGCGGAGAGGCCGAACGTCGAGCAGACGGACACCGCACCGGCGATCAGCGCGGCGTACGCCCCGTACCGGCGCAGCCGGCCCGCCGGGCGCCGGCCGCGGGTCGCGCGCCGCACGGCGAGGAACGCGGCACCGGCCGACGCGACGAGGGTGACCGCCAGCCCGGACAGCAGGGCGACGGGCCCGAAGGAGTAGTCCACCGAGCGGGCGACCTGGCCGCTGTCCTGGAAGAGGCCGAGCAGGGCCCGCCCGCCGAGCACCGCGGGCCCCACGGCCGCCACCACGCCGAGCAGCGCCACCGCCACCGACTCGCCCACCACCATCCGGCCGAGCTGCGCGGGCGTCGCCCCCGAGCAGCGCAAGAGCTCCATCTCGGCGGCGCGCTGACGGACGTTCACCGTCAGCGTCGAGGCGACGGCGAAGAACACCAGCAGGGTCCCGTAACCGCCGACGACGTTCGCCGACAGGGTCAGCGACTGAGCGCTGACGGAGTCGACGCCCGGCTGTCCCGCCGTGTCGTGCATCGAGTTGAAGGTCATGACGATCGCCGCGCCCAGGAAGGCGGACAGCAGCGTCGCGACGAAGCGCCCGGGGCGCTGCCGCACGGACCGTACAGCCAGCGAGAACATCGCTCACACCGCCGTTCGCACGTCGTCGCCCAGGTGCGCCAGGCGCTCGGCGACCGCGTCCACCGTCGGCGCGGGCAGCTCGCCCGCGAGCCGGCCGTCGGCCAGGAACAGCACCGAGTCGGCGTACGACGCGGCCACTGGATCGTGCGTCACCATCACCACGGTCCGCCCGTGCGCCCGTACCGTCTCCCGGAGCAGCCGCAGCACGTCCCGCGCGCTGCGGGTGTCGAGGGCGCCGGTCGGCTCGTCCGCGAAGATCACGGCGGGCTCGGTGACCAGGGCCCGGGCGATCGCCACCCGCTGCCGTTGCCCTCCTGACAACTGGTCGGGACGGTGGCCGAGGCGGTCGCCGAGCCCTACCGCCGTCAACACCTCCTGCGCCCGCCGCCCGTCCACGCGCCGCCCGGCGAGCCGCAGCGGCAGCACCGTGTTCTGCGCCACCGTCAGCGTGTCCAGGAGGTTGTACTGCTGGAAGACGAAACCGATCCGGCGGCGGCGGAACTTCGTCAGCTCCGTCTCGGTGCCGCCCGTCATCTCCGCCCCGTCCACCGTCACGATCCCGCCGTCGGGCCGGTCGAGCCCCGCCGCGCACTGCAACAGCGTGGACTTGCCTGACCCGGACGGCCCCATGACCGCCGTGAAGGTGCCCCGCGCCAGACTGAGCGACACCCCGTCCAGAGCGGTCACGGCACCGTCGCCGCTCCCGTAGGTCTTGCTGACCTTCACCAGCCGCAGGGCCTCCCGCGAAGGCCCGGTGCGCTGCGCGGACCGCGCGCTCCGGCGAAGCACCGTCATCGTCATCACTCCCCGTCCGGCACGCCCTGCGCCTGCCTCACCGTCGAAACTACGGAGCCGGCGCACGCACCACACGGGGCGCAGAACCCGTATCGGGGGGTGTACTCAACGCCACCCCCGGGCCGGAAGCCCGCCCGTACGGGCGAGCTGAACGCGCGGACCGGAGCGCGGGTCCGGTGCAATGGACGGGTGACCGCGCCCCCGGACGACTGCCTCGCGCGCAACGAGTGGATCTGCGGCGCCTACCTCTCCAGCCGCCGGCACATCCTCCTCGACGCGACCGTCCAGCACCTCCAGCTGACCGCCGTCTCGGTGCTCATCGGCCTCGCGATCGCCCTCCCGCTGGCCGTCCTCGCCCGCCGGCTGCGCTGGGCCGCGGGCCCGGTCCTCGCGCTGACCACGGTCCTCTACACGATCCCGTCCCTCGCGATGTTCTCGCTGCTGCTGCCCCTGTACGGGCTGTCGGCCGCCCTGGTCGTCGCCGGACTCGTCCTGTACTCGCTGACCCTGCTGGTCCGCAACATCCTCGCGGGCCTGCGCGCGGTGCCCGAGGAGACCCGGCAGGCGGCCCGGGGCCTCGGCTACGGCCCCGTCCGCCTGCTGCTCGCCGTCGAACTGCCGCTCGCCCTGCCCGCCGCCATGGCAGGGCTGCGGATCGCCACGGTCTCGGCGGTGTCCCTGGCGACGGTCGGCGCGATCGTCGGCTTCGGCGGGCTCGGCAACCTCATCTACGCGGGTATGAACACCTACTTCAAGGCCCAGGTCCTCACCGCGTCCGTGCTGTGCGTGGTCATCGCCGTCGCCGCCGACCTGCTGCTGCTCGGGGTGCAGTGGTGGATCACGCCGTGGATCCGGGCGGCCCGCCGGTGAGCGGGCGCGGGAACGGGAGCGGGTGCGGCGCGGCGCGTGCGGCGAGCGGGGGAGGCGGAGCGTGAAGACCCTCGGCGACTCCTGGCGGTGGCTCACCGACGCCGCGCACTGGGCGGGCGACGACGGCATCGGGCACCGGCTCGTCCAGCACCTGCTGCTGACCGCCGTCTGCCTGGCCGTGAGCTGTCTGATCGCCCTCCCGGTGGCGCTCGTCCTCGGCCACCTCGGCAGGGGCGGCGCGCTCGCCGTCAACCTCGCCAACACCGGCCGGGCCGTCCCCACCTTCGCCGTCCTCGTCCTGCTGCTGCTCACCCCGCTCGGCCGGTACGGCGAGGGCCCCACGGTCGTCGCCCTGGTGCTGTTCGCCGTACCGCCGCTGCTCACCAACGCCTACGTCGGCATGCGCGAGGTCGACCGCGATGTGGTGCGGGCCGCGCGCGGTATGGGGATGACGGGCCGGCAGATGCTGCTGCGGGTCGAACTGCCCCTCGCGCTGCCCCTGGTGATGAACGGGGTACGGATCGCGGCCGTCCAGCTCGTCGCCACCGCCACCATCGCGGCGCTGGCGGGCGGCGGCGGACTCGGCCGGATCATCACCGCCGGGTTCAACCTGGCGAGCACCCCGCAGGTCGTTGCCGGGGCCGTCCTCGTCGCCGTCTTCGCCCTGCTCGTCGAGGGACTGTTCGCGCTCGTGGAACGCCTCGCGCCGCACTGGACCAGGGGCGCCCGGTGAAGCGGCGCGGCAGACCAGCCGTCTGCGTCCTGACGGGCGTACCCCTGCTCGCGGGATGCGCCACCGGCCCCTCCCTGGAGAACCGCGGCGAGGTCACCGCGTCGCCCGGCGACAGCAGCCGGCTGACCGTCGGCTCCGCCGGATTCACCGAGAGCGACCTGCTGGCCCAGATGTACGCCCTGCTCCTGGACCGGGCCGGCTACCGCACCTCCCTGCTCACCGTCGCCAACCGCGAGCTGTACGAACCCGCCCTGGAGGCCGGTCAGATCGACGTCGTGGCGGAGTACGCGGCGACCTTCGCCGACTGGCTGAACGCCAAGACCCACGGCGCCGACGCGCCCGCCGTCGGCTCGCCCGACCTCGGCACCACGATGACCGCCCTGCGGAGGCTGGCCGCGCCCCGCGGGCTCACCGTCCTCCGACCCGGCCGGGCCGTCGACCAGAACGCCTTCGCCGTGACCCGCGACTTCGCGCGGCGGCACCGGCTGAAGACGCTCGGCGACCTCGGCGCGTCCGGGCCGGCGGTACGGCTCGCGGCGGGCGACGAATGCGTGCGGCGGCCGTACTGCGCACCGGGCCTGAAGAAGACCTACGGCATCGACGTGACCGCCGTGGACCCCAAGGGTGTGGGCACCACCCAGGCCAAGCGCGCCGTGCAGGACGGCCGGGACCAGCTCGTGCTGACCACGACGACGGACGCGACCCTGGACGACTTCGGGCTCGTCCTGCTCACCGACGACAGGCATGTGCAGAACGCCGATCACCTGGTCCCCGTCGTCAACCGCTCCCGGGCCGGCGGGGGCCGCGCCGCCAAGGCCCTGAACAGGCTCAACGAGGTGCTCACCACCGCCGACCTGGCGTCGATGAACGAGCAGGTCGACAGCTGGCGCCGGCTGCCGCGGGACGTGGCCCGCCGCTACCTGAAGGACAAGGGACTGCTGAAGTGACACCTCTGTGACCGTCATTACGGTACTGGTGCGGGCCTTCGGGTTCTCGGCCCCGGCGTGCGTTCGGTACACCTGTCCCATGGGGGAAAACGGGGGAAAGCGCCACCCGAGGTGGTGGCGGAAACCGAATGTGAGGGGCCGGCGGGGACGCGGAGCGCCGGACGGGGCGGGCGCGGAACGGGAACCGGAAGGACTCGTCGACCTCGTGCCGCGCGGGGCCGAACGGGCCTACGCGCAGCTCGGCGACACCTATCCGGAACAGCAGGTGCAGTTGCAGGTGCTCTTCGGTGCCTCGCAGCGCGCGTTCGAGGCCCGGACCAGGGACTCGCTGCGGGTCACCCTGCAGTGCGTGCTGCGCAGTGTGCTGGGCGATCCGCGGCTGGGCGACGCGCCGGCCAACCCGTACGTGGCCGAGTACCTGGACCAGGAGATCATCGGCCTGAAGGCCAGGCTCGGGCAGGACCGGGCGGTGGCCGTCAGCCGCGGGCTCAACCTGGGGCTCGGCCTGGGCACGCTGATCAGCATGCTGCTGCTGAGCGTGCCCCTGCTGTGGGGCGAACGGCTGCTGCACGGCATCTCGGGCGCCACGCTCAGCTGCACCGACCGGTGGAGCCTGATGGGCGCGTTCGTCTGCGGCGGCGTCGGCGCCTTCGGCGCGGTGCTCAGCGTCCTGGTGCGGCTGCGCAACAGCGGCGACGAGCTGTCCCGCCGCCGGACCAACGGCCACGAGGGCGTCGTCGCGCCCGCCCAGATGTCCAGCAGCATGCTCCGCGAGGGCGTCTACCGCGTCTTCGTCGGCTGGATCCTGGCGCTCGCGGTGTACTTCCTGCTCACGTCGGACTTCGTCACCCTGGTCGACCTGCCCGACAACCCCGCCGACATCTGCCCGGCGGCCGGCCGGGAAGGCAGCGCGGACAAGGGCACGAAGTTCTGGGGCTTCTGGTGCGCCGTCGGCTTCGTAGCGGGCTTCAACGAACGCTGGGCGTACGGCTTACTGGGCCGCGACGCCACCTCGAAACCGGGGCCGAAGCCACACTGAGGCGACGGGCGCGCCGGCCCGCTCGCGCGCCGCGCCCCGGGCGCTCACGCGTCCGACACCGAGTCGAAGGGGACCTGGTCGCGTGGGACTCCGCGGGCGTCCGCGTCCACGGAGCGGCGGAGGGACTCGTGGAGTCTCGACGGGGTGAGGACGCCGAGAAAGCGGGTGTCGTCGAGGACCGCCACCCAGCCCGCGTCGTGCTGGAGCATGACGCCGAACGCCTGCTTCAGCGGCGCGCCCACCGGGACCCACGCGTTCATCCGGTGGACGAGGTCGCCGACGGTGCCCCCGGCCCCGGCGCGATCGACCTCGTCGACGCCGACCCAGCCGTGCAGATCGCCCCCGGCGTCCAGGACCACGGCCCAGCGGGCGCCCTCCGCGCGCAGCCGGGCCGCGGCCCGCGCGGCGGGTTCGCCGAGCCGGGCGACGGGCGGTTCTTCCAGGTCGTCGGCCTGGATCTCGGTGACCGAGAGCCGCTACAGGCCCCGGTCCGCGCCCACGAACCCGGCCACGTACGGCGTGGCGGGCGCGCCCAGCACGGCGCCCGGCGTGTCGAACTGCTCGATGCGCCCGGCGCCGTAGACGGCGATGCGGTCGCCGAGGCGTACCGCCTCCTCGATGTCGTGGGTGACGAAGAGCACGGTCTTGCGGACGGACTGCTGGAGGCGCAGGAACTCGTTCTGGAGGTGCTCGCGGACCACCGGGTCGACGGCTCCGAACGGCTCGTCCATGAGCAGCACCGGCGGGTCGGCGGCCAGCGCGCGGGCCACGCCCACCCGTTGCCGCTGGCCGCCGGAGAGCTGCTCGGGGTAGCGGTCGCCGTACACCGACGGCTCGAGGCCGACCAGGTCGAGGAGTTCCGCGGCGCGCGCCCGTGCCTTCGCCCGCTTCCAGCCGACGAGCGAGGGCACCGTCGCCGTGTTGTCGAGCACCGTCCGGTGCGGGAACAGGCCCACCTGCTGGATGACGTAACCGATCCGCCGCCGCAGCCGTACCGGGTCGACCGCCGCGATGTCCTCGCCGTCCACGAGGATCCGGCCGGACGTCGGTTCGATGAGCCGGTTCACCATCATCATGGTCGTCGTCTTGCCGCAGCCGGACGGTCCGACGAGGGTGACGAGTTCGCCCTCGGCGACCTCGAAGGAGAGGCCGTCCACGGCGGTCGTGCCGTCCGGGTACCGCTTCGTGACCTGCTCGAACCGGATCATGACCACACGCTGACCGCGCCGGTCAGTCCCCGCTCACCAGGACGACTTCCAGGGTGCGCGGACCGTGCACCCCCTCCACCCGGTCCAGCTCGATGTCACTGGTCGCGGACGGTCCGGAGATCCAGGTCAGCGGCCGCGCCGGGTCGAGGCGTCCGAGGGCCTGCGGGACGGCGGAGACCACCTGCTCCGGCACCCGTACGACGCAGACGTGGTGGTCGGGCACCAGCGTGACGCGGCGGCGGCCCTGGTCGGGGGAACCGTCCAGGACGATGGTGCCGGTCTCCGCGATCGCCACCGCGCAGCCCGTCACCACGCTGTCCACCTCGTCGAGCTGGTGCGGGGTGCTTTCCGGATCGTCCTCGACGCGGTCCGTGCCGACCGCCGCGAGCCAGTGCGGCGGCAGTCCCGGCGGGGCGAGGACGCCGCGCGAGCCCCGCTCGGCCAGCAGCCGCGCCAGCAGGCCCGGCAGCTCCCCGGCCGTGCAGCGGTGCACGAGCGCCCGGTAGTCCGCCAGGTTCCCGGCGAGCAGATCGACCGTCTCCGCGACGCTCCGCGCACCGTGCTCACGCAGATAGCCGCGCTCGACCGCCCGCTCGTACGGCTCCTCGTCCCGCTGCGTACCGGCCAGGGCGCGCCGCACCCGGCCCAGGATCACGTCCCTGCCGTTCATGTCCGTGCCGCTCACTTGCCGGCCCCCTTCGCGCCGTTGCCGCCGTATGTGCGCTGCCACCAGTCGCGGAAGGGTTCCGCGGGCACGGCGGGCAGGTCACGGGACGCGCTCCAGGCCCGTCCCGGACCCGGCAGGGTCCGCGGATGGAAGCGGCGCGAGCGGGAGGCGAGCCGCTGCCCGGCGCGCAGCGCGCCCGGACGCCCGAAGGCCCAGCGCGCCGCCCGCATCGCCGCCCGCTCGGCGGCATGCCCCTTCGCGGGCTTCAGCAGCACCTTGCCGCCGTCCCGCGTCACCACACCGCCCTCGGCGACCCGCTCCCGCAAGTGCACCAGTACTTCCGGGATGTCGATGGCCACCGGGCAGACCTCGTAGCAGGCGCCGCACAGCGAGGAGGCGTACGGCAGTGAGGCGTCGATCTCGCTCTGCGTACCGCGCAGTTGGGGGCTGAGGATGGCGCCGATCGGGCCCGGGTAGACCGAGCCGTACGCGTGGCCGCCCGCCCGCTCGTACACCGGGCAGACGTTGAGGCAGGCCGAGCAGCGGATGCAGCGCAGCGCCTGGCGCCCGACCTCGTCGGCGAGCGTGTCGGTCCGCCCGTTGTCCAGGAGGACCAGATGGAAGGTCCGGGGACCGTCGCCGTCCGTGGTGCCCGTCCACATCGACGTGTACGGGTTCATCCGCTCGGCCGTCGAGGAGCGGGGGAGGGTCTGGAGGAACACCTCCAGGTCCCGCCAGGTCGGCACGGTCTTCTCGATGCCGACGACCGAGATCAGCGTCTCGGGCAGGGTCAGGCACATCCGCCCGTTGCCCTCGGACTCCACGACCACCAGGGTGCCGGTCTCCGCGACCATGAAGTTGGCGCCGGAGATGCCGACCCTGGCCCGCAGGAACTTCTCCCGCAGGTGCAGCCGGGCCGCCTCGGCGAGCTCGGCGGGCGTGTCGGTCAGGCCCTCCGGGGCCGGGCGGCCCCACTCGCCCATCTCGCGGGCGAAAATGTCCCGGATCTCGCCGCGGTTGCGGTGGATGGCGGGGACCAGGATGTGCGAGGGGCGGTCCTTGCCGAGCTGCACGATGAGTTCGGCGAGGTCGGTCTCGTAGGCGTGGATGCCCTCGGCCTCCAGGGCCTCGTTGAGTCCGATCTCCTGGGTCGCCATCGACTTGACCTTGACGACCTCGCTCTCGCCGGTCGCCTTCACCAGGTCCGCGACGATCCGGTTGGCCTCGTCGGCGTCGGCGGCCCAGTGCACGGTGCCCCCGGCCGCCGTGACCGCCTCCTCCAACTGGACCAGATAGCGGTCGAGATGGCGCAGCGTGTGGTCCTTGATCTGCTTGCCCGCCTCGCGCAGCTCCGCCCAGTCGGACACCTCGGCGACCGCCTTGGCGCGCTTGGCGCGGATGGTGTGGGTGGCGTGTTTCAGATTGCCGCGCAGCGTCGTGTCACGGACGGCGTCGTGCGCGGCCTTCGGAAAGGCCGGCATCCCGACGAAGGTCCCGCTCATGCCCGGCGCTCCGTTCCGACCAGGGGCTGGTCCTCCGTACTCGCCAGGATCTCCGCGATGTGCACCGGCCGCATCTCCGTCTCCAGGCGGGTCATCGTGCCGCCGATGTGCATCAGGCAGGAGTTGTCCGCGGCGCACAGCACCTCGGCCCCCGTCGACTCGGCGTTGCGCACCTTGTCGGTGCCCATCGCCGTCGACACGTCCGCGTTCTTCACCGCGAACGTGCCGCCGAAGCCGCAGCACTCCTCCGCGCCCGGCAGCTCCCGCAGTTCGAGCCCCTTCACCGCCTCCAGCAGCCGCCGCGGCCGGTCCCCGAGCCCGAGGCTGCGCAACCCGTGGCAGGTCGGGTGGTACGTCACCGTGTGCGGGAAGTACGCGCCGACGTCCGTCACCCCGAGCACGTCGACCAGGAACTCGGTCAGCTCGTACGTCTTCGGCACCACCGGCGCGAGGGTGGCCGCGAGGGAACCCCCGCGGCCCTCGGCCCGCGCCCGCTCGCCCATCCGCGGGTACAGCTCCCGCACCATCGCGCCGCACGAGCCGGACGGCGTCACGATCGCCTCGTACCCGGCGAAGACCTCCGAGAAGTGCCGGGCCAGCGGCTCGGCCTCGTGCCGGTACCCGGTGTTGTAGTGGGCCTGCCCGCAGCAGGTCTGGCCCATCGGGAAGTCGACGTCGACCCCCAGGCGGTTCAGCAGCTTCACCGTGGCGCGGCCGGTGTCCGGATAGAGCGTGTCGTTGACACAGGTCAGGAACAGAGCGACACGCATCGCGGCTCCTCGGGGTCGATCATCGGATGGGGTGCAGGTTACGCGGCGGGCGCGGGGCCGGGGAGGTCCCGCTCACCGGCCGGTGAGTCGGCGCTCGGCTCACCGGCCGGCGAGCCGGCGCTCCGCCGCGAGCCAGGCGGCCGGGTCGCCGCCGGGCTCGTACCGCTTGAGCGGCTGGGTGTCCGCGAGCAGTGCGCGCAGCTCCGCGCGGTCGCCCACCACGCCCTGGGCACGGGCCTGGACGAGTACGTTGCCGAGCGCGGCGGCCTCGGACGGGCCCGCCACCACCGGCAGTCCGCAGGCGTCGGCGGTGAGCCGGCACAGCAGCTCGTTGCGGGCGCCGCCGCCGACGATGTGCACCACGTCCACCGGATGGTCGGCGAGCTCCTGCGCCTCGGCGACCGCCCGGCGGTGGGCGAGGGCGAGCGAGTCGAGGATGCAGCGGGTGATCTCGCCGCGCGAGCGCGGCTCGGGCTGACCCGACTCCCGGCACGCCGCCGTGATCCGCTCGGGCATCCGGCCCGGCGCGAGGAACGCGGCGTCCCCCGCGTCCACCACCGAGCGCAGCGACGGCGCCTCGGCGGCCTCCCGCAGCAGTACGGCCAGGTCGGGGTCGCCCCATTCCCGTACGCACTCCTGGAGCAGCCACAGGCCCATGATGTTGCGCAGATAGCGGACCGTGCCGTCCAGGCCCAGCTCGTTGGTGAAGTTGGCGGCCCGGCTCGCCTCGCTCAGCACCGGCGCCGTCAGTTCGAGACCGGCGAGCGACCAGGTGCCGGTGCAGATGTAGGCGAAGTTCTCACCGGCGGCCGGTACGGCGGCGACCGCGGAGGCGGTGTCGTGCGAGCCGACGGTCGTCACCGGGACGGGACCGGTCAGTCCGGTCTCCTCCAGGACGTGCGGGCGCAGCACGCCCGCCGGATCGCCGGGGCGGCGAAGCGGCGCGAACAGCTTCAGGTCGACACCGAGCCGGTCCGCGACCTCCCGCGCCCAGTCCCCGGTCCGCGGATCGATGAGCTGGGTGGTGGAGGCATTGGTCAGCTCGGTGCCCGCCTCGCCCGTCAGCCAGTACGTCAGCAGGTCGGGTATCAGCAACAGCCGCTCCGCGTGCGCCAGTTGGGCGGAAGGGCGGGCCGCGACGAGCTGGTACAGCGTGTTGAAGGGCGCGTACTGGAGCCCGGTCGCCGCGTACAGGTCGGCGGCGGGCACCGTCTGCCACACCTGCTCCGCGACGCCCTCGGTGCGGGCGTCGCGGTAGTGCACCGGGTTGCCGAGCAGAGCGCCGTCGGCGTCGAGCAGCCCGTAGTCCACGGCCCAGCTGTCGATGCCGGCGGAGTCGAGCCGCCCGCCGGAGCGGGCCCCGGCCGCCCGCAGCCCGTCCAGGACGCCCGCGTACAGCGCGAGGATGTCCCAGCGCAGGCCGTCAGGGGTGCGGACCGGCCGGTTGGCGAAGCGGTGCGCCTCGGTCAGCTCCAGCGAGCCGGGGCCCACGCGGCCGACCATGACGCGCCCGCTGGACGCGCCGAGGTCGACCGCGGCGTACGTGTGCACAGCGGTCACCGCAGGAAGGCGGCGGCCACGCCGGCGTCGACCGGGACGTGCAGCCCCGTGGTGTGCGTCAGGTCCCCGCCCGTCAGCGCGAACACGGCGTTCGCGACGTGCTCGGGCAGCACCTCGCGCTTGAGGATGGTCCGCTGGGCGTAGAACTCGCCGAGCTTCTCCTCCTCCACCCCGTACACGGCGGCGCGCTTGGCGCCCCAGCCGCCCGCGAAGATCCCCGAGCCGCGCACCACACCGTCCGGGTTGACCCCGTTGACGCGGATGCCGTGCTCACCCAACTCGGCCGCCAGCAGCCGGACTTGGTGTGCCTGGTCGGCCTTGGTGGCGGAGTAGGCGATGTTGTTCGGTCCGGCGAAGACCGCGTTCTTGGAGGCGATGTAGACGACGTCGCCGCCGAGGCCCTGCGCGATCATCACCCGGGCCGCCTCGCGCGAGACGAGGAAGGAGCCGCGCGCCATGATGTCGTGCTGGAGGTCCCAGTCCTTGGCGGTGGTTTCGAGCAGCGGCTTGGAGATGGAGATACCGGCGTTGTTGACGACCAGGTCGACCCCGCCGAAGGCGAGCACGGCGGCCTTGAAGGCCGCGGCGATCTGCTCCTCGTCCGTCACGTCCACACGCACGGCGACGGCCTTGTCCGCCCCGCCCAGCTCCTCGGCCACGGCGGCGGCGTTCTCGGCGTCGAGATCCGCGACGACGACACACGCGCCCTCGGCGACGAGCCGGTGCGCGATGGCCTTCCCGATCCCGCTCCCGGCCCCCGTCACCAGCGCCACCCGCGTCGCGAGCGGCTTCGGCTTCGGCATCCGCTGGAGCTTGGCCTCTTCCAGCGCCCAGTACTCGATGCGGAACTTCTCCGACTCCTCGATCGGCGCGTACGCCGACACCGCCTCGGCGCCGCGCATCACGTTGATCGCGTTGACGTAGAACTCACCGGCCACGCGCGCGGTCTGCTTGTCCTTGCCGAAGGAGAACATGCCGACGCCCGGGACCAGCACGATCGCCGGGTCCGCGCCGCGCATCGCGGGGGAGTCGGCGTCGGCGTGCCGCTCGTAGTAGGCGGCGTACTCGGTGCGGTACTCGGCGTGCAACTCCTTGAGCCGCGCGACGGCCTCGTCCACGGGCGTGGTGGGCGGCAGGTCCAGGACCAGCGGACGCACCTTGGTCCGCAGGAAGTGGTCGGGGCAGGAAGTACCGAGGGCCGCGAGCCGCGGGTGCTCGGCGGCGGCGAGGAAGTCGAGCACCACGCCGGAGTCGGTGAAGTGCCCGACCTGCGGCCGGTCCTGCGAGGCGAGGGCCCGCACGTACGGCGCGAGCGCGGCGGCCCGCTCCCGCCGCTCGCCCTCGGGCAGCGCGCCGTACCCCTCGATGACGGGCCCGAACGGCTCGGCCTTCCCCCGCTCCTGAAGGAACTTCTCGGCGGTACGGATGATGTGCAGCGAGTTGCGCTCGCACTCCTCGGAGGTGTCGCCCCAGGCGGTGATGCCGTGCCCGCCCAGGATGCAGCCGATCGCCTGCGGGTTGGCCTCCTTCACGGCGGCGATGTCCAGACCGAGCTGGAATCCGGGCCGCCGCCAGGGCACCCACACCACGCTGTCCCCGAAACACTCGGCGGTCAGCTTCTCGCCGTCGGCCGCGCAGGCAAGGGCGATCCCGGAGTCCGGGTGGAGGTGGTCGACGTGCGCGGCGTCGACGAGCCCGTGCATGGCGGTGTCGATCGACGGCGCGGCACCACCCTTGCCGTGCAGGCAGTAGTCGAACGCGGCGACCATCTCGTCCTCGCGCTCCACGCCCGGGTACACCTCGGTCAGCGCGCGCATCCGGTCGAGCCGCAGCACGGCGAGCCCGCCCTCGGTCAGGGTCCCGAGGTCGCCACCGGACCCCTTGACCCACATCAGCTCGACGTCACCACCGGTGACCGGATCACTTCCCCGCCCCTTCGCGGACGCGTTGCCGCCGGCGTAGTTGGTGTTACGGGGATCCGCTCCGAGCCGATGCGAACGAGCCAGCAGAGCGGCGGCTTCGGGGTGGGGTGCCATGAACTTCGTTCCTTTTCAGAGGAGGGTGGGTACGAGCGCTCCTTGAGGGGCGCGGGGAACTGCGCGACCGGCCGCATACGGCGGACAGTCGCCGGGAGACGCGAGGTGGCAGACGCTCACGCTCCCCAGCCGGCCTGCTCTCCTCCCATGCGCTCCGCGACGATCTTCTCCGCCCACCCGGAGCGGGCGTACGCCGCCATCGGGTCCCCGTCGAGCCCCGACTCCTCGCGGACCTCCCGCAGCAGCGGCCGCACATCCGTGTTGTACGCGTCCATGAGCACGGCGTTCGCGCCGAGCACGTCACCGGCCCGCTGCGCCGCGGCCAGCGCCTCGCGGTCCACCAGGAGCGCCTTCGCCGTGGCCTCCTGCACGTTCATCACGGAGCGGATGATCGCCGGGATCTTGGCCTCGATGTTGTGGCACTGGTCGAGCATGAAGGCGACGTCGGAGGCGAGGCCGCCGCCGCGGACGACCTCGTACATGATGCGGAAGAGCTGGAAGGGGTCGGCGGCGCCCACCATCAGGTCGTCGTCGGCGTAGAAGCGCGAGTTGAAGTCGAACCCGCCGAGCTTGCCCTCCCGCAGCAGCGTGGCGACGATGAACTCGATGTTGGTGCCCGGCGCGTGGTGCCCGGTGTCGACCACGACCTGCGCCTTGGGGCCGAGCTTGAGGCAGTGCGCGTACGCGGTGCCCCAGTCCGGGACGTCGGTGGTGTAGAAGGCGGGCTCGAAGAGCTTGTACTCGAGGAGCATCCGCTGGTCGTCGCCGAGCCGCTCGTAGACCGCGGCCAGCGACTCGGCGAGCCGGTCCTGCCGGCCGCGGACGTCGTCCTGGCCGGGGTAGTTGGTGCCGTCGGCGAACCACAGCTTCAGGTCCCGGGACCCGGTCGCGTCCATGATGTCGACGCACTCCAGGAGGTGGTCGACGGCCTTGCGGCGGACCGCGGCGTCGGGGTGGCAGACGCTGCCCAGCTTGTAGTCGTCGTCCTGGAAGGTGTTGGAGTTGACGGCGCCCAGCTTCACGCCGCGCTCCCCGGCGTGCTTGGCGAGGGCGGCGTAGTCGTCGACCTTGTCCCAGGGGATGTGCAGGGCGACGGTCGGGGCGGCACCGGTGAACTCGTGGACCTTCGCGGCGTCGTCCAGTTTCTCCTGGGGCGTGCGCGGGACGCCGGGCTGTGCGAACACCTTGAAGCGGGTTCCCGAGTTGCCGTACGCCCACGACGGCGTCTCTACTGCCTGGGTCTTGAGGGCGGCCTTCACCGCGGCGAGCTCGGTCACTTCGGGGCTCCTGTGACTTCGGGTGCGACTTCGGTTCTCACACGGATCTCGTACGTGTTCTGCCTCGGTTCAGAACGACCCGGTCGTCTGAAACGATTCAGAAAGCCGAAGCTATGAGCCCCGCAGAAGGCTGTCAACCCCCTGCGCGCGGACTCCTTCCCGTGATTCGGTCGTGACCTCTAGGGATCGAAAATTTCGGCCCGGACCCATTGACGTGACCTGCGTCGCCTGCCTAACGTCCCGGCAACCTAGTTGAAACCTTTCACGACGTCGTGAGGCCGACTCGCCCGCGCCGTTGAGGAGCCCTCATGACCCACCGGTCCGACGCGGGTCCGGCCCCCGTGCTGGCGCTCAGGGACATCTCGAAGTCCTTTGGTGCCGTACGCGCCCTGCGGGACGTGTCCCTGGAACTGTTCCCCGGCGAGGTGCACGCGCTCGCCGGTGAGAACGGCGCGGGCAAGTCGACCCTGATCAAGACGCTCGCCGGCGTGCACCGACCGGACGCCGGCTCGGTGCTGCTGGACGGCGAGCGAGCAGTCTTCCACGGCCCCGCCGACGCCCGCGACGCGGGCATCGCGGTGATCTACCAGGAGCCCACGCTCTTCCCCGACCTGTCGATCGCCGAGAACATCTTCATGGGCCGCCAGCCCCGGCGCGCCCTCGGCCGTATCGACCACAAGGCCACCCACGCCGCCACGCTCGCCCTGATGAAGCGGCTCGGCGTGGAGCTGGACCCCGACCGCCCGGCCCGCGGCCTGTCCATCGCCGACCAGCAGATCGTCGAGATCGCCAAGGCCCTCTCCTTCGACGCCCGCGTCCTGATCATGGACGAGCCGACCGCCGCGCTCACCGGCAGCGAGGTCGCCCGGCTCTTCGGCGTCGTGCGCACCCTGCGCGAACAGGGCTCCGCCGTCCTCTTCATCTCGCACCGCCTCGAAGAGATCTTCCAGATCTGCCAGCGGGTCACCACCCTGCGCGACGGCGCCTGGATCTCCAGCGAGCCGCTGGACGGCATGACCGAGGACGACCTGGTGCGCCGCATGGTCGGCCGCGACCTCGAGGAGCTCTACCCCAAGCAGGACGTCGAGGCGGGTGAGGTCGCCCTCAGCGTGCGCCGGCTGACCCGCGAGGGCGTCTTCACCGACGTCTCCTTCGACGTCCGCCGCGGCGAGATCGTCGGCCTCGCCGGGCTCGTCGGCGCCGGCCGCACCGAGGTCGCCCGCGCCGTCTTCGGCGTCGACCGCTGGGACGCCGGAGAGGTGGAGGTCGACGGCAAGGGCCTCACCAACGGCGCCCCCTCCACGGCCATGGCCGCGGGCCTCGCCCTGGTCCCCGAGGACCGGCGCGCCCAGGGCCTGGTGATGGACATGTCCATCGAGCGCAACATCGGCCTCACCGGACTCCGTACGACCGTCAAGGCAGGCCTGATGGACCGGGGCGCCGAGCGCAGCCGGTCGCTCGACTGGGCCGTCAAGCTCCAGGTGAAGTACGCGCGCATCGCGGACACCGTCGCCACCCTGTCCGGCGGCAACCAGCAGAAGGTCGTCCTCGCCAAGTGGCTCGCCACCGGACCCAAGGTGCTGATCGTCGACGAGCCGACCCGCGGCATCGACGTCGGCACCAAGGCCGAGGTGCACCGGCTGCTCAGCGAGCTGGCCGCGGACGGCGTGGCCGTCCTGATGATCTCCTCCGACCTGCCCGAGATCCTCGGCATGGCCGACCGCGTGCTGGTGATGCACGAGGGCCGCCTCACCGCCGAGATCCCGCGCTCCGAAGCCACCGAGGAAACCGTGATGGCCGCAGCCACCGGGAGGGCCGCGTGAGCGACGCACGCGCGGCCGCTCAGCCGCAGACAGACACGATGCCCGCGCCTCTGCGCCGCGTGGGCGGAGAAGCGAACAGAAAGGCAGGGGCATGACGGTGACCGCGCCCAACCCCGCCCCCGTCGCCGAGGTGCCCAAGTCCAGCGGCACCCGCCTGGCCGACCGTGTCTTCAAGATGCGGGAGCTGGCGATCCTGGTCGTCTTCCTGGTGATGATCGCCGTCACCCAGGCGGGCAACAGCGAGTTCCTCTCCGAGCAGGGGATCAAGGACCTGCTGCTGAACGCGACCATCCTGGTGCTCGTCGCCACCGGCCAGTCGCTCGTCGTGATCACCCGGAACGTGGACCTGTCGGTCGGCTCGACCCTCGGCATCAGCGCCTTCGCGGCCGGCACCTACCTCCAGGGCGGCGGCAACCCCGTCGTCGCGATCGTCCTCGCGGTGCTGCTGGGCATCGGCTGGGGCCTGGTCAACGGACTGCTGGTCAGCCTCGGCCAGGTGCCCGCGCTGGTCGTCACCCTCGGCACGCTCTACATCATCCGCGGCATCGACTCCATCTGGGTCGGCTCCCGGCAGATCACCGCGGCCGACCTCCCGGACGGCTTCGTCGACTTCGGCTCCGGCGGCGTCTCCGCGGTGCCCTACCTCGCGCTGATCGCGCTCGCGGTCCTGGTGGCGACGGCGTACTACCTCAAGCACTTCGGCAGCGGCCGTGAGCTGTACGCGCTGGGCTCCAACCCGGAGGCCGCCCGGCTCGCGGGCATCCCGGTCCGCAAGCGGATCCTCGTCGCGTACACCTTCTGCGGCGCCCTCGCAGGGCTCGCCGGAGCGCTGTACCTGGCCCGGTTCGGCAACGTCGACTCCAGCACCGGCAACGGCTATGAACTCACCGTCGTCAGCGCGGTCGTGGTCGGCGGCGTCGTCTTCACCGGCGGCTCCGGCAGCGTCTACGGCGCGGCGCTCGGAGCCCTGCTGCTCACCTCCGTCAACAGCATGCTGCCCGCCCTCGGCGTCAGCTCCGTCTGGGTGCTCGCCATCAACGGCGTCCTGCTCATCCTCGCCATCGCGGTCGACCGGATCGTCGCCCTGCGCGTGGCCTCCGCCCTGAAGAAGAGGAACGCCCGCCATGGCTGACTCGCCCCTCGCGCGCGCCGTCCGCTGGGACACGGTGGTCGGTGCCCTCCTGATCGTCGTCCTGCTGTTCTCCTTCGGATTCGTGGACGGCTTCGGCAACGCGCTCAACCTGTCCTTCCTGATCGGCAACACGCTGCCCATCGCGCTGATCGCGCTGCCGATGACCCTGCTGGTGGTGTCCGGCGAGATCGACCTGTCGGTCGCCTCCACGGCCGGACTGTCCGGCGCGGTGATGGGCGCCCTGTGGAACCAGGGCATGACCATCGAGACGATCATCCCGCTGTGCCTGCTCCTCGGCGTGGTGTGCGGGCTGGTCAACGGTCTGCTGGTGACCCGCCTCGGGCTGCCGTCGCTGGCCGTCACCATCGGCACGCTCGCCGCCTACCGCGGCATCGCGCAGATCGTCCTCGGCTCCGACGCGGTCACCGACTTCCCCACCCAGTACCTCGACTTCGCCTCCGGACGCATCGGCGACACCTTCATTCCGCAGGCGCTGCTGCCCTTCCTGGTGCTGCTGGCCGTCGCCGTCGTCGTCCTGCACGCCACCCCGTTCGGCCGGTCGCTGTTCGCGGTCGGCGCCAGCGAGGAGGCCGCCCGGTTCGCCGGCATCCGCGTCAAGCGGCAGAAGCTGATCCTCTTCGTCGCCACCGGCTTCATGGCCTCGCTCACCGGCATCTTCTGGGCCCTGCACTACGCCAGCGCCCGCTACGACAACGCCACCGGACTCGAACTGTCCGTCGTCGCGGCCGTGCTGCTCGGCGGCATCGACTTCGACGGCGGCAAGGGCACCCTCGGCGGCGCCGTCGCCGGTGTCTTCCTGCTCGGCGCGCTCCAGAACGTGATGAGCCTGCTGAACGTCTCCGCACAGTCCCAGATCGTCGTCACCGGCGTCCTGCTCGTCGTCTCCGTGCTCGGACCCCGGGTCGGCCGCCAGATCTCCGTGGCGAGGGCGGGGCGCAGAGCCGCCTCCACCCCGACTCCCACTCCGTAACCGCACCTCGTCCCTCGTACCTCGTACCTCGTAAAGGATCTTCACCATGCGCAAGCGCTCGATCCGCCGTACCTGTGCCGCCCTCGCGGCCGTCACCTCCCTCGCCCTGGCCGTCACCGCGTGCGGCGGCACCACCAAGGACGACGTCAAGGACGAGGGCGGCTCCAACCAGACGGCCGGCAAGGCCGACCCGAACGCCGCCACCAAGAAGGGCCTGACGGTCGGCTTCCTGCCCAAGCAGGTCAACAACCCGTACTTCACCTCCGCCGACAAGGGCGGCGAGAAGGCCGTCAAGGAGCTGGGCTCCACCTACAAGGAGGTCGGCCCGTCCAGCGCCACCGACACCTCCGGGCAGGTCAGCTACGTCAACACGCTCACCCAGCAGCAGGTGAACGCGATGGCCGTGTCCGCGCAGGACCCGGGTGCCCTGTGCACCGCGCTCAAGCAGGCCATGAAGAACGACATCAAGGTCGTCACCTACGACTCCGACACCAAGACCGACTGCCGCAACGCCTTCGTCTCCCAGGCGTCCGCCGAGGACCTGGGCCGCACCGAGGTGCAGCTCCTCGCCGAACAGCTCGACTACAAGGGCGAGATCGCGATCCTGTCCGCCGCGCAGACCGCGACGAACCAGAACACCTGGATCGACTTCATGAAGGACGAGCTGAAGGATCCCAAGTACAAGAACATGAAGCTGGTGAAGGTCGCGTACGGCAACGACGACGCCCAGCAGTCCTTCCAGCAGACCCAGGGCCTGCTCCAGGAGCACCCGAAGCTGGCCGGGATCATCTCCCCGACCACCGTCGGCATCAAGGCCGCGGCCCAGTACCTGTCCGGCTCCAAGTACAAGGGCAAGGTCAAGCTGACCGGCCTCGGCACCCCGAACGACATGCGCAAGTACGTCAAGAACGGCACCGTCGACGCCTTCGAGCTGTGGGACCCGGCCAAGCTCGGCGAGCTGGCCGCCCGTACCGCCGTCGCGCTGTCCTCCGGGCAGATCACCGGCAAGGAGGGCGAGACCTTCAAGGCCGGTGACATGGGCGAGTACACCATCGGCAAGGACGGCGTGATCAACCTCGGCAAGCCGACCGTCTTCGACAAGAAGAACGTCGACGACTTCGACTTCTGAGCCCGCCGGGTCATGGAAGGGATCCTTCGATGCAGCGTGTGTGCTTCCTGCTGAAAGTCCGGGCGGACCGGGTCGAGGAGTACCGCGAGCTCCACGCCGACGTGTGGTCCGAGATGCGCGAGGCGCTCTCGGCCACCGGCTGGCACAACTACTCGCTCTTCCTGCGCGACGACGGACTGCTGGTCGGCTATCTGGAGACCGAGGACTTCGCGGCTGCCCAGGCCGCCATGGAGGCCACCGACGTCAACGCACGCTGGCAGGCGGAGATGGCGCCGTTCTTCGAGTCGCTGGACGGCGCCAGACCCGACGAGGCCATGAAACCCCTCAGCGAGGTGTTCCACCTGGCCTGACGCTTGTGCCGGTACCTCTCTTCGTCCCTCTTGTCCGTCCGTTGTCGACCGAACAACCGAACAGAGGAGTCCCCCCACATGAGAAGACGCACTCTGCTGATGACCGCCCTCGCGGGCGTCGTGGCGGCCCCCGGTACGGCACGGGCGGCGGACCCCGGTCCGTCGGTCACCCCGGCCGGCACCACCCGGCTCGACGCCCGCGCGCTGTTCTTCGTCTCCTACGACGGCCTGGTCAACAACAACGCGTTCCAGAAGAACGGCCTGCTGACGTACAAGGGCTACCAGTACGCGGCCTGGTACACCGCCGACCGCAGCGCCGTCCTGGCCCGCCGGGCGCTCACCGCGACCACCTGGTCCACCGTCACGCTCGCCCACAAGCTCAAGAGCGACGACTCGCACAACGTCATCTCGCTGGGCGTGTCCAGGACCGACGGCAGGCTGCACGCCGTCATGGACGCGCACAGCGACGGCTTCTTCTACGTCAAGTCCGCGGCCGGACTGATGGACGGCCCGGCGTCCACCGCCTGGACCGCCGCCGCCTTCGGCGCCGTACAGACCAGCCTGGACGGGCTCGTGCTCACCTCGCAGTTCACCTATCCGCAGTTCGTGGCCACCCCCGAGGGCCGGCTCCAGCTCAGCTACCGGGCGGGCGTCTCGGGCAACGGGCGCAACGCCCTTGCCGAGTACGGCGGTTCGGCATGGACGGCGCTCGGCGAATGGAGCGGCTCGACCGGCACGTACACCAGCGAGCACGGCTCCAGCACCGCCCGCAACATGTATCTGCACGGCATCGACTACGGCCCCGACGGCCGGCTGCACGCCCTGTTCACCTGGCGCGAGCAGTCCGCCTCCGTCATGTGCGCCGGCGGCGGCATCACCAACCACGACACCGGCTACGTGTACTCCACCGACCGGGGACGCACCTGGCGCAACGACGCGGGCACCGTCGTCGGCACCACCGGCGGCGCGAACCAGGTCCTCGTCACCGACGCCGGTCTTGTGGTCGACGCGCTCAACCCCGACCACTCGCTGATGAACCAGGAGAGCCAGGCCACCGACTCCGCCGGGCGGCCGCACGCGATCATCAGCTACGTACCCGGCCGCTTCGGCCAGTGCACCACCGACTACGTCGCCGACCGCACCGCCAACGGCCGCGCCTTCCACCTGCGCAAGAACGCCTCGGGAAGCTGGACCAAGACCGAGATCCCGGTCCCGCCGGGCTCCAGCCAGCGCACCAAACTCGTCCTCGACCGCTACGACAACGCCTACGCGGTCCTGCCGTTCGGCCGGATCGCCGCCGCCTCGAAGTCCTCCGGGTACACCGACTGGAGCCTGCTGTACGACGCCGCCGGGCTCAACGCGTTCGGCGAGGTCGTCATCGACGAGACACGCGTGGCGCAGGACGGAACACTGTCGTTCCTGTACCAGGAGAAGTCCACCGGTACGACGCCCTCGCCGCTGCACGTCGCCGACTTCCGGCTTCCCGCGTGAGCACGGCGGGCGGCGCCCGCGCCGGTAATGTGTAGGTTCCCTGCCCGCCGCTCCCGTTGTCCCTCTCTCTTCGTTCTGGAGGTCCCCGCCCGATGGCCCAGTCGGTGGGTATCAAGGACGTCGCCCGCGTCGCCGGAGTCTCCGTCGGCACGGTCTCGAACGTCATCAACCGCCCGGACACGGTCGCGTCCGAGACCCGGGCGCGCGTCCTGTCCGCCATCGACCGGCTCGGCTACGTCCGCAGCGAGTCCGCGCGCCAGCTCAGGGCGGGCCGCAGCCGCATCATGGGCCTGCTCGTGCTCGACATGGGCAACCCGTTCTTCGTGGACGTGGCGCGCGGCGCCGAGCGCGCCGCGCGCGACGCCGGACTCGGCGTCATGGTCTGCAACAGCGCGCAGAGCCCCGCCGAGGAGAACGACTACCTCTCCCTCTTCGCCGAACAGCGGGTCCGCGGGGTGCTGCTGACCCCCGCCGACGCCACCGGGCGCAACATCGAGACGTTCCGGCGGCACGGCATCCCGTTCGTGCTCGTCGACCGGGTCGCCGAGGGCGTCACCGAGTGCTCCGTCTCCGTCGACGACGTGGCGGGCGGCGCCCTCGCCGTCCGCCACCTCGTGGACGCCGGGCACCGCTCCATCGCCTACGTCAGCGGACCGCCCGGACTCAACCAGGTCAGGGACCGCCGCGAGGGCGCCCTGAACGCGCTCGCCGAGGCCGGGCTCGGGCCCGACGCGCTGCGCGAACTGCCCACCGAACGCCTCGACGTGGCCGCCGGACGGGACGCCGGCGCCCGCCTCCTCGGCCTCGCCGAGCGCCCGACCGCCGTCTTCTGCGCCAACGACCTGCTCGCGCTCGGCGTCCTCCAGGCCCTGTACGCGGCCGGTGTCGCCGTCCCCGACGACCTCGCGATCGTCGGCTACGACGACATCGAGTTCGCGGCCGCCGCCGCCGTCCCGCTCACCTCGGTCCGCCAGCCCGCCGTGACCATGGGCGCCCTCGCCGCCGAGCTGCTCCTGGAGGAGACCGAGGCGGAGACCGCGCCCACGGTGCACGAACACCGCAAGGTCGTCCTCCAGCCGGAGCTGGTGGTCCGCCGCTCCAGCCTGTCGGCGCGCTGAGCCGCCCGCGGACGGCGGGGTTCCACGGCCCGGGTGCTGAGCGGCTGTTCAGTACGCGTTCCGACGGAGCGCTGAGCAGCCGTTCAGTACCGGATGCCGGTCCCGGCCACGGCCCGGCGCGCCGCATGTGGTCAACTGGGACGCAGCCTGGATCCGTATCTCTCGGGAGCCCTGTTGACCACCAGCTACCGCCAGCCCGGCGTCGTCCTCACCGACCGGTACTTCACCGTGCCGCTCGACCACGACGACCCGACGGGAGAGACCGTCGAGCTCTTCGCCCGCGAGGCCGTCGCCGGCGACAAGGCGGACCAGGACCTGCCGTGGCTGCTGTACCTCCAGGGCGGGCCCGGGTTCGGCGCCCACCGCTTCGTCGGCCGGCAGGCCTGGCTCGGCCGCGCCCTGAAGGAGTTCCGGGTGCTGCTGCTCGACCAGCGCGGCACCGGGCACTCCACCCCCGCCAACCGGCAGACCCTCCCGCTGCGCGGCGGCCCCCGGGAGCAGGCCGACTACCTCGCGCACTTCCGCGCCGACTCCATCGTCCGTGACTGCGAGGCCGTCCGCCCGCAGGTCACCGGCGGCGCCCCCTGGACCGTGCTCGGCCAGAGCTTCGGCGGCTTCTGCACGGTGAACTACCTGTCCACCGCCCCCGAGGGCCTGCGCACCGCGCTCGTCACCGGCGGACTGCCCTCGCTCGACGCGCACGCCGACGACGTCTACCGGGCCGCCTACCCGCGCATCGAGCGCAAGGTCGCCGCGCATTACGCCCGCTACCCGCAGGACGTCGAGCGGGCCCGGCAGATCGCCGAGTACCTGATCGCGCACGAGCCGGTGCTGCCCGGCGGCTACCGGCTCACCGTCGAGGCGTTCCAGTCGCTCGGCATCCTGCTCGGCGGCGGCGAGGGCAGCCACCGCCTGCACTTCCTCCTGGAGCACGCCTTCGTGCGCACCCCGCAGGGCTCCGCCTTGTCCGACGCCTTCCAGGAGGAGGTCCAGGGCCTGCTCTCCTACGCGGGCCACCCCCTGTACGCCCTGGTCCACGAGGCGTGCTACGGCCAGGACGACCGGCCCACGAACTGGTCCGCGGAGCGCGTGCGCGCCGAGTTCCCGCAGTTCGACGCGGCCAAGACGCTCACCGAGGACCGGCCGCTGCTGTTCACCGGCGAATCCATCCACCCCTGGATGTTCGAGAACGACCCGGCGCTGCGCCCGCTGCGGGAGACCGCCGAGGCACTGGCCGCGCACGCCTGGACGCCGCTCTACGACCCGGCCCGCCTCGCCGGGAACGAGGTGCCGGTCGCGGCGGCGGTCTACCACGACGACATGTACGTGGACCGCGACCACTCGCTGCGCACGGCGCGCGCCGTGCGGGGACTGCGCACCTGGGTGACGGACGAGTTCGAGCACGACGGGGTGCGCGCGGGCGGCCCGCGGGTCCTGGACCGGCTGCTCGCCCTGGCCCGCGACGAGGTCTGACCGGCCCGGGGACACTCCGGGTGCGGGCCGTGGCCCGCCGGGCGATCCTTAAGACATGTCAGGACGGGCCCCAGTGGTCGTACACCCGCCGGAAGGCACCGGAGGCCGCCGCGTCACCGCGCGCGGCGAGGACCTCGGCCTGGCCTTCACCGACGAGGACGTGGTCGAGTTCCTCGGGCGGGCCGGGCTGCCCGACGCCGAGGACCTGCTCGACGACCCGGAGTGGATCCACTGGCGCGGCGCCGCGGCCCATCAGTACGAGGCGGCCGTCTGAACCCGTCCGTTTTCCGTTTCCGCTGCTCCCGCGCAGGTCAGTACGCTGGTCGTCATGCGAGAAGACAGCGGGGCGGCGGGGGACGTGCGGGACCGGAGCGCGGAGCCGGGCCCTGAGCCGGGTGCGGAGCTGAGCGCCGACTGCGCCCGCTGCTTCGGGCTGTGCTGTGTGGCGCTGCCCTTCGCCCGCTCGGCGGACTTCGCCGTGGACAAGCCGGCCGGGAAGCCCTGCTCGAACCTGGCGGCCGACTTCCGGTGCGGCATCCACACCGGGCTGCGGCGGAAGGGCTTCACCGGCTGCACGGTCTACGACTGCTTCGGCGCCGGGCAGCGGGTCTCCCAGGTCACCTTCGGCGGCCAGGACTGGCGGTCGGGGCCGCCGGAGCGCGCCAGGCTGATGTTCGACGTCTTCCCCGTGATGCGGCAGCTCCACGAACTGCTGCGGTATCTGACCGAGGCGCTGTCCCTGCCCGCCGCCCGGCCGGTCCACGCCGAGCTGCGCGGCATGCTGGAGCGGACCGAGGGGCTGGCCCTGCTGCCCCCGAAGGAGCTGTCCGGCCTCGACGTGGGCGCGCACCGCCAGGAGGTCAACGTCCTGCTGCTGCGGACCAGCGAACTGGCCCGGGCCGGCGTGCGGACCCGGCGCGGCAAGAAGCCCAGGGACCGGCGCGGCGCCGACCTGATGGGCGCCCGGCTCCGGGGCGCCGATCTGCGGGGCGCCAGTCTGCGCGGCGCCTACCTGATCGCGGCCGACCTCACCGGCGCGGACCTGCGCGACACGGACTTGATCGGCGCGGACCTGCGCGACGCCGATCTCACCGACGCGGACCTGACCGGCGCGTTCTTCCTCACCCAGCCGCAGGTCGACGGGGCCAGGGGCGGCGCCGGGACGAAGCTCCCCGGGTCAGTCGCGTGCCCCGGTCACTGGACAGCGCGCGGCTGAGACGGCCTCCTCGGCCCGGGGCCCGTCCGGCGTGGCGGGCGCCCGGTGTCCGAGGTGCAGGCGCAGCCCGTCCGGCATCAGGGTGAGCCGTTCGGCCACCCGCAGCCGGTAGCCCGGGTCGGGCACGAAGTCGTAGCGGCGCAGCAGCAGTCCGAGGACCAGGGCCGCCTCGTGCAGCGCGAACTGGCGGCCGATGCAGGCCCGCGCGCCGGTGCCGAAGGGCTTGAAGGTGTGCCCGGGCCGGGCGCGTACGGCCCCGGGGTCGAAGCGGTCGGGGTCGAACCGCTCGGCGTCGGCGCCCCACACCTCCGGGTCTCGGTGCAGCAGCGTCGTCAGGACCAGCGCCCAGGCGCCCTGCCGCATCGGGTGGACCCCGCCGAGGACCGTGTCCCGGCGCGCCTCGCGGGCGAAGGCGGGCGCCGTCGGCCACAGCCGCAGCGATTCGTCGAGCACCCGGCGCACCAGCCGCAGCCGGGCGACCTGCTCGTAGCCGGGCCGGTCGGCGTCGCCCCAGACCCGGTCCACCTCGGCCCGCGCCCGCGCGGCGATGTCCGGGTGCCGGGAGAGGTAGTGCAGTGCGAAGGAGAGCGCGCCCGAGGTGGTCTCGTGCCCGGCGATCAGGAAGGTGATGACCTGCCGCCGGATGTTCTCCGGGGCCAGCCGCTCACCGGTCTCCGGATGCGCGGTCGCCAGCATCCGGTCGAGCAGATCGCCCTTGCCGCCGCCCGCTCCGCCGCCGCTCTCCCCGCTGCCCGCGCGGCGGGCCGCGATCACCGCGTCGACCGTCCGGTCGAGGTACGCCGTGTCCGCCGCGTTGCGCCGGGCGGCGCCGCGCAGCAGCAGCGGGGCCAGCGGCGCGGGGACGACGTTGCGGCGCTGCGCGTAGGTCAGGGCGCCCACCATGGCCCGTACGAAGGGGTGCGGTTCGGTGCGCTCGAAGGAGGCGAAGTCGTGGCCGAAGCCGGTGCGCGCGATCGTCTCCAGGGTGAGCTTGGTCATGTCGCCGGGGACGTCCACGGCCCGGCCCGCGGACCGCGACCGGTCCCAGTGCTCCATCAGCCGCTCGGTCACGGCCAGCATCATCGGGTGGTAGGTCTCCATGGCCTCACGGCTGAAGCCGGGCGCCAGGACGTCGTGCGCGAGCTGCCAGTTTGGCTCGTGGTTGTACGCCGTGAACAGGCCGTCCCCGGCGACCGGGCGGAGGTTGGCCACGCCGAGCCCCACGTGCTTGGCGAACCGCGACTCGTCGGCCAGCTCCGCCGCGAGGCCGCCGCCCCACACGAAGACGATCTCCTTGCCGAACGCCTTGCGCCGGAAGACCGGGCCGAGCCGGCGCCCGTGGCGCAGCGAGTCCTGCACCGGCGTGCTCACGCTCGCGCCGATCAGGTCGCCGGCGAACGGGATCCGGTACGGCGGGTGCGGGATGCGGCGCAGCTCGGGCCAGCCCAGCTCGGCACTGCGGAACCCCTTGGGCAGCGCGGGCGGCGCGGCTCCCTTCGTACCGTCCATCACGCCATCTCCCTTGCGTCCACGGCTGGTTGCACCTGTTGTACGTGAGTTCAATAACGGTTTCCAGTGTGGTCCCGGCGCGGAAACGGCGTCAAGTAAAGTGCGGCCATGGCCGGGCAGCAGGAGGAGCGCAGGCGCCGTCGGCTCAGTACCGGGGAGCGCCGCGAGCAGCTCCTGTCGGTCGGCGCGAGGCTGTTCTCGGAGAATCCGTACGACGAAGTGTGGATCGAGCAGGTGGCCGAGCTCGCCGGTGTCTCGCGCGGGCTGCTGTACCACTACTTCCCGACGAAACGGGACTTCTTCGCCGGGGTCGTCGAGCGCGAGAGCGCGCGGATGCTGCGGATGACGGCCGCGGTCCCCGGCGTCCCGGTGCGTGAGCAGCTCCGCGCGGGCCTCGACACCTTCCTCGGCTACGTGGAGGAGCACGCGCACGGCTTCCGCGCCTTCCACCGGGCCGACGCGGCGGGCGACCAGGCGGTGCGGAAGGTCTACCGGCGGGCGCTGGCCGATCAGGAGCGGCAGATCCTCGACGCCCTCGCCGCGGACCCCGAACTGGGCTGCACGCCCGAGGGGCGTCCCGAACTCCGCATCGCCGTCCGGGGCTGGCTGGCCTTCACCACGGCCGTCTGCCTGGAGTGGCTGCGCGACGGGGAGTTGACCCGGGAACAGGTGCGCGACCTCTGCGCGCGGGCGCTGCTGGGCGCCGTCACTTCCTGAACAGCGGGCACACAGGCGGCGCGGCGCGGTTGGCGTACACCCCGATCTTCGATAGGTTAGGTGAGCCTTACCTAAGGAGGAACAGGATGGGTGACCGTCACACCTGGACGGCCGCGCCTGCCGCGGCCGAACGCGCCCGCTCGGTGCTCGCCGCCGCATGGTCCTGCGCGGTGACCGCGGAGGGCGGCCGGGAGGAGTTCGTCGGCGCGCACACGGTCGACGACGACGGCCGGGTGCTGCTGCAGGTACCGGAGGACAGCACACTCGTCGCGGCCGCGATCTGCGCGCCGCGCGGCGAGCCGTCCGCCGTCCTGGAGTTCGCCGACGTCGCGCCCGTCCCGGTGCGCAACCGGATCCGGGCCAGACTGTGGCTCGCCGGCTGGTTCGCCCTGGAGGACGACGGACGGCTCGCCTTCCAGCCCTCCCGCGTGGTGCTGCGCGAGGCGTCGGGGACGGTCGTCGTCGGCCTGGAGGAGCTGGCCGCCGCCGCGCCCGACCCGCTCGCGACCGCCGAGGCCAAACTCCTCACCCACCTCGCGGACGCCCACCCCGACGCCGTCGAGCGGCTGACCCGGCTCGTCGAGCCCGACAGCCTGCACGCCGCGGTCCGGGTGCAGCCGCTCGCCGTCGACCGGCACGGGCTCACCCTGCGCATCGAACGCGCCCGCGGCAACGGCGACGTACGGCTGCCCTTCCACCGGCCCGCCGACGACCTCGGCCAGCTCACCGAGCGCATGCACGTCCTGCTCGCCCAGGCCGGCTCCGCGGCCTGCCCCCGTCCGCTGGAGCGGCAGCGCACAGACCGCGACCGGTGAGGCGAACGGCTCGCCCGCGAGCCGCGACGGCCGTGACCGCCCAGGCCGGCTCCGCGGCCTGCCCCCGTCCGCTGGAGCGGCAGCGCACAGACCGCGACCGGTGAGGCGAACGGCTCGCCCGCGAGCCGCGACGGCCGTGACCGCCCCGGCGAACCGCCGCCTGCTCCAGCCGCCCGGTGCGGCCGGTCCCGGCCTGCCTCCACCGTTCATGCCTGCACCTCGCGGGTGGCTCGCCCCGGTCCGGCGGTCACCCTGGTGTGCGCGACCCGCGTGGCGCGAGGAAGCCCCGGGCAGTGACCGGGGCGTGCGTGCGGTCGGTCACCAGTCGCCGTCGCCGACCGGCTTGCCCGGTGCGTCACCGAGCGGCTTGATCTGGCCGGGGGCGGGCGGCTGCCAGGGCTCGTGGTCGTCGCCGAGCCAGTCGCCGACCGGCCGCACGCCACCCAGGGTGTCCGTCGGTGTCACGTCCTCGGCGCCCTCGTCGTAGTAGTCGAACCAGGGCAGCCCGGCCCGGGTGTACGCCGCCCGGTCCACCGGGGACGGCGGCGGGGCCTCGCCGGTGATGCGCCGCCACTCCGGAGGCGTCACCAGATGCACGAAGACCCGGCCCGCGGGCCGCTCGGCCCAACTGCCGCGCGGCCAGGTGTCCTGGTAGACCTCCTGGCGCATCGAACCGCCGACGCCCAGGCCCATCGCCGCTGCCCGCTGCGGGGCGCCCCCCGGCGCGGCGGGCGCGGCCATCGCGGCGGGCGCCGCCGGTCCCGCTCCCGGCGCGGGCGGCGCCCCGTAGGACATCCAGGACATCTGGGACGCCTGCTCCCGTGCCCGCTCCGCCGCGAGACGCTGCTCCTCGCGCCACTCGGCCAGCTTCACCGCGGCAAGCGGGAAGCTCTGCAACTGGATCCCGCCGAACGTCTCCTCGCCGGTCACCTGGCCCTCGACGGTGGCCCCCAGACCGAGCGGCACCGCCACGAACTGGCGGACCGTCCCCTTGCCCGACTTGATGCCGTCGAGCCACGGCTGACGCGGCAGCACCACGTAGTTCTGCGGGTCGCGGTCGAGGCGGTCGCTCCACGGCTTGCCCGAGACGGCGCACACCTTGCCCGCCCCCACCTGGAGGGCCGCCGGTTCGCCCGAGCCCGCGAAGCTGAGCCACATGGCCTCACGCAGATACACCGGCAGCATCACCCCACCGCGCGCCCGCCAATCGGCGGGCACCGTGTCCGCGTAGTCCTCCACCCGGCGGACGGGGAACTGGCCGAGCCCCGGCGGCAACGCGTGCGTCCCCGTCTCGGGCAGGCGCAGCGTCCGGATGAACCGGACACGCACACCCCCGGGCAGCAGAGTTGAGTCGCCGTCGATCCGCACGGTGCCGTCGGGCATCGCAACACTTCCCCTCGTAGCTCCGGCGCCGCGGGTCCCGGCGGCGCCCGTCAGGTAGAACGCCTGCCGGGGGAGCGGCGGTTCCGGAGCGAGCGCACCAGTGCGCGCAGCCGCTGCCGCAGCCGGGTCAGCCGCGGCCAGCGCTCCCGCTGGGCGCGGGCGCAGTTGTCCAGCTCCTCCAGGAGGCGGCGCGAGCGGTGTTCCAGGTCGAGTTCGTCGATGACCCGGTTCACCTCGGTCAGCACCGCGCCGTGCAGATGCCACAGCCGGTCGTCCCGCCGGACGCCCTCGGCCAGCAGCCCGGCCAGCCTGTCGCGGGTGGCGGCGGCGGTGGCCAGCTCCGCGGTGAGCCGTTCCTCCGCGGACTCCGCGTTGCTGGCCACCGGCGTCGTCACCAGCACCGCGAAGCTCACCACCGCGTCACCCGTCTCGGCGAGCAACTGCTCCACGACCTCCCCGGCCTTCGGCTCGAACAACGGCTCCGGGTCCTGCTCCTTGGCGAGGTCGGTGAGACTGCGCGCCAGGACCCGCAGCACCACCGTGCAGATCTCCAGGGTGTCCAGGCCGGTGCGCAGCACGATCCGGTACAGCAGCCCCTCCCGGACGCGCGGATTGAGCTTCAGACTGTCCTCGGCCTGCCGCAGCGCCCCGTCGACCCGCGCGATGTCCTGGTCCAGCCGCCGCGCCTCGTGCAGCCGCTCCGCCGCCTGCGCGTACGGGGTGTGCCCCGCGGCCTCCTCACCGAGCCGCAGCATCAGCTGCCGCATCCGGCGGGCCAGGTCCTCGATGGACTCGCCGGCCGCGCCCACCCACACCGGGGGAGCGAACAGCAGGTTGAAGCCGAGCCCCACGACCGCGCCGATCAGTGTCTCCAGGATGCGCGCCCACGCGGTGTCGCCCACGTTCGTGACACCGAGGACCAGCATGGCGCTGATCGCCACCTCGGCCACGAACTCCTCGACCCGCACCAGATGCCCGACGGCCAGTGAGGCGACGATGATGGTGAACAGGCTCCACCAGGTCAGCCCCACCAGCGAGCTGAAGCCGATCGCGACGAGCACCCCCGCCACGACCGCGTTGACCCGCCGCATGCTCATCCAGATGGTGGCGTACAGGGTGACCTGCACGACCAGCAGAGCCGTCAGCGGTGCGGTGAGCGGCGCCGCCTCGGGGCTCAGGCGCACGGCGACCACATAGGCGACGGTGGCGGCCGCGGCCGATCTGAGCGCCTGGACGACCACCGGTTCCCGGCGTCGCTGCACGAACCGGACGACGGACCTCGCCCTTTCCCCACGAACCTCTGGCATCCTCGCGCTCCACTCCTCTCACGTGGATCAAGGAACGTATTCACCCGTTTCGAGCGGATGAATCCACAGGGCGGGGGAGGCCCGCGCCACAGGGCCCGGCCCACGAGCCGTGCACGCTTCGCCCGCGGTGTGATCTCATGGACGGCCCACCGCACCGCCGGTGGCCAGGGGAGGGGTGAGGGTTTCCGTGCGTGCCGACGCCGTCCGCCCGGGGGAGCCGGCCGGCGCGCCGCCACCGCAGGCCCTGTCGGCGGGTGACCGCGCGCTGCGCCATGTCGCGGCGCTCTCCTCGGGCCCGGCCGTGGACCCCGCGCTGCGGGTGACCCTGAACTTCCACCCCGACCGGCCGGTGCGCGGGCTGCCCATCCTGCGGGCGCTGGCCGAGGACGGCGGGTACCACTCCCAGTTCGTCACGGGCACGAGCAACGGCGGGTTCACCGCGCACCCCGGCGGCGACCGCTGGCGCTGGGAGAGCCGGATCTTCGGCGGCTGCTACGACACCGCGGCCCCGCACGAGCGCCCGGTCTACGGCGGCCTCGACTTCCGGCGCCAGGTGGTCGGGGCGGCGCCGCGGTTCGGCTCGTCCCACTTCCGGCTGACCGGCGCGGCGACCCGGCGCGCCACGTTCTGCTACCCCGGCAGCGCGGCCGAGCCGTCCGCGTTCGGGGTCGCCGCGGGCCTGTCCCTCGTCGCGCTGGCCGAGGCGGACGACCGGGACGCGCTCGACGACTACATCGAGGCGCAGGTGCACGGCGGCGTCCTCCTCGACCGCGACGTGGAGGCACTCGTCCTCGACGCGAGCTTCCGTGGCACGGAGGTGGAGGCGGCGGCCCGGCGGCTGCCGTGCCCCGTCGAGTGGCACCCGGGCTACCGGCTCTCCGTCACGGAACTGCGGCGCCGTCCCGGTTTCCGGGGCCCGGAGTACGTCGAGCTCGGCGCCCGCATCGCCCGGGACGGCCGGCTCGACCCGCGGATCATCGGCGACGCCGCGCGCACCGGCCGCCACGAACTCCAGGACCTGAAGAAGGTCTGGCACTGCCTCGCCCGCTTCGGCGCACCGCCGGGAGCGGGGACAGCCCTGCGGGTCGGCACCACGAAGGACGCGGACGCCGCCCTCGGGTGAGGGGGCGCGGGCCCGTGTGTGACGGTGGTGCGGAGGGTGCCGGCCCGTCCGGCACCGGCCCTCAGGACGCGGGCGGCATCGCCCTGGGCGGCCACTCGCCCGGGGCCAGCACACCCAGCGCGTACGCGCGGGCGATCAGTTCCGTGCGGTTGGCGGCGCCCCAGCGGGCGGAGAGCCGCCGCAGATGGTAGTTGACCCCGTCCACCGTCCGGCCCGTCTCCCGGGCGGCCCGGGCCGTGGTCGCGCCGCCCGCCAGCAGGGCGAGGATCTCCGCCTCGGCGGGGCTCGCCGGGGGCTCCGCGGGCGGCTCGTCAGGACGGGGCCGCTCGCCGAGCACCCGGACCGCGACGAGCAGCGCCGTGGGCGCCTCGGCGGAGTCGCTGACCGGGTCCGCGGTCAGCTCCCCGTGCCGCCGCGCCCCGTCGGCGGCGTCCCAGCACACCGAGACGGGATAGCGCGAGCGGTGCCCCAGCCTGAGCGCCTGCACGATCCGCGCCACCTGCGTCTTCTCCTGCGGTCTGAACAGCTCCAGCACATTGCGCCCGCGCAGCCCGCCCGGCGTCGTGCCCCACTCCGTCGCCATCGCGGGATTGGCCAGGGCGACGGCCCCCTGCACGTCGCAGACCGCCACCGGCAGCGGGATGCGGTCGAACAGCAGCAGTGCCCGGTTCCGCCACACCACCGCGTCGGGCCGGGCGAGAGTGAGATCCACCGTGTCTCCAGAGCCATCCGGACGGGGCCGGGGCAAGACCGGCCGCTGTACATGCACTACACAATCATGTAGTCGCGACACGCGTTCCGGCGGGCTCCGGCGGCCAGGCTGGTGGGGCAGGACTTACGTACCGCGAAAGGCAGTTGCCGCGCATGCCCCCCACCGAGCGCCCCTCGTCCCCGGCCGACTCCCACCCCGTACCCGTCGTCGACGTCTCCCGCACCGGGCCGGGACGTACGCCCATGCAGCAGGTGATGGAGCTGATGCGGGAGCACGGCCCGGCCCTGGTGCGGCGCCTGCACGGCCGGGACGTGCTGTTCGTGAGCGAGCTCGACCTGGTCACGGAGCTGTCCGACGAGACCAGGTTCGCGAAGGCCGTCGGGCCCGCCCTGCGCAACGTCCGGGAGTTCGCCGCCGACGGCCTGTTCACCGCGTACAACGACGAGCCGAACTGGGCGAAGGCGCACGACATCCTGATGCCCGCCTTCGCGCTCGGCTCGATGCACACCTACCACCCCGTCATGCTGCGGGTGGCCCGCAGACTGATCGACTCCTGGGACCGCGCCCAGCGGGACGGGCGCCCGGTCGAGGTCCCCGAGGACATGACCCGGATGACGCTCGACACCATCGGCCTGGCCGGGTTCGGCTACGACTTCGGCTCCTTCACACGCGCCGAGCCGCACCCGTTCGTGGAGTCGATGGTCCGCTGTCTGGAGTGGAGCATGACCCGGCTGGCCCGGGTCCCGGGCAGCGACCACAGCGAGGCGGACGCGGCGTTCCGGCGGGACGCGGACCACCTGGCGCAGGTCGTCGACGAGGTCATCGCCGCACGTGTCGCCGGGGGCGACGGGTCCGCCGGGGACCTGCTCGGGCTCATGCTCACCGCCGAGCACCCCGCCGACGGCACCACCCTGGACGCCGCCAACATCCGCAACCAGGTCATCACCTTCCTGATCGCCGGGCACGAGACCACGTCGGGCGCCATGTCCTTCGCGCTGTACTACCTGGCCAAGCACCCGGCGGTGCTCGATCTCGTACGGCGGGAGGTGGACGCCCTGTGGGGCGACGCCGCGGACCCCGAGCCGACCTTCGAGGACGTCGGGCGGCTGGACTTCACCCGGCAGGTGCTGAACGAGGCGCTGCGGCTGTGGCCGACGGCCGCCGCGTTCGGCCGGCAGGCGCGCGAGGACACCCTGCTCGGCGGGCGGATCCCGCTCAAGGCCGGGCAGCCGGTCTCCGTCCTGACGCCGATGCTGCACCGGCAGCCGGTCTGGGGTGACAACCCCGAGCTGTTCGACCCCTCCCGGTTCGCGCCCGGGGCGGAGGCCGCCCGCTCGCCGCACGCGTTCAAGCCGTTCGGCACCGGTGAACGGGCTTGCATCGGGCGGCAGTTCGCGCTGCACGAGGCGACCATGCTGCTGGCGATGCTGGTCCACCGCTACCGGCTGCACGACCACGCCGGCTACCGGCTCACGGTCAGGGAGACGCTGACCCTGAAGCCGGACGGCTTTACGCTGACCCTCTCGCCGCGCACCGCCGCCGACCGCACGCACGCGCCGCTCCCGGGCACGGGCACGGGCACGGGCACCGTCCCGGCCGGGACTCCGGCCGGAGCGGGATCGATGCCCGCCCGTGTACGTCCCGGCACCCGCGTCCTCTTCCTGCACGGCAGCAACTACGGGACGTGCCGAGAGATCGCCGCCCGACTCGCCGACGAGGCCGCCGCGATCGGCTGCGAGGCGGAGGTCGCCCCGCTGGACGCCTACGCGGACGGACTGCCCGCCGACCGGCCCGTGGTCATCACCGCGGCCTCGTACAACGGCCGCCCGACGGACGACGCCACGGCCTTCGCCGCCCGGCTGGAGCGGTCCGCGGGAATCGGCGAACCGGCCTACGCCGTCCTCGGCGTCGGCGACCGCAACTGGGCCGCCACCTACCAGCACGTCCCCACCCGTATCGACGAACGCCTCGCGGAACTCGGCGGCACCCGCCTCCTGGACCGCGCCGCCGCCGATGCCTCCGGCGACCTGACCGGCACCGTCGCCGCCTTCACGGCCCGGCTGCGCACCGCCCTCCTGGAGCGGTACGGAGACCCCGCCGCCACGGCGGCCGACGCCGCGCCCGAAGCGGCGTACGAGGTGCGCGTGGTCACCGGCGGCCCGCTCGACGCGCTCGCCGAACGGCACGGTCTGGTGCCCATGACCGTGACCGACGCCCACGACCTCACCGCGCCGGATCATCCGCGCACCAAGCGGTTCGTCCGCCTCGCCCTGCCGGACGGCACGGCCTACCGCAGCGGCGACCACCTCACCGTCCTCCCGGTCAACGACCCGGCCCTCGTGACCCGTACCGCCACGGCCCTCGGCCTGGACCTCGACACCGTCCTCGACATCCGGGCCACCCGCCCGCGCCGCGACGGGCTCGCCGTCGACCGGCCGCTGACCGTACGCCACCTGCTCACCCACCACGTCGAATTGCAGGCCCGACCGACAAAGGCGCAGCTCGCCGTGGTCGCGGCGGCGAACCCGTGCCCGCCCGAGCGGGCGGCCCTCGCCGCGCTCACCGACGACCCGCGGACCCTGGCCGAGCTCGCCGAGGCGCACCCCGCCCTGCGCGGCGCCCTGGACTGGCCGGCCCTGCTCGACGTCCTGACCCCGCTGCGCCCGCGGCACTACTCGGTGTCCTCCTCGCCCGCCACCGACCCCGCCCACGCCGACCTGATGGTCTCGCTGCTCCAGGCGCCGGCCCGCTCGGGCGACGGGACGTACCGGGGGACCGGCTCCGGCTATCTGGCCACCGTCAAGCCCGGGGACACCGTCCTCGCCGGGGTGCAGCCCTGCCGGGAGGCGTTCCGTGTCGTGCACGACGCGCACACGCCGGTCATCCTGATCGCGGCCGGTACCGGCCTCGCCCCGTTCCGCGCCGCCGTCGCCGACCGTGTCTCGCTCCTGGCCACCGGGGCTCGACTCGCGCCCGCGATCTGCTACTTCGGCTGCGACGCCCCCGACGCGGACTATCTGCACGCGGACGAACTGCACGCCGCCGAGGCGGCCGGCGCCGTCTCGCTGCGGCCCGCCTTCAGCGCCGCACCGGTCGCGGACGCCGCCTTCGTCCAGCACCGGATCGCCGCCGAGGCCGACGAGGTCTGGGGACTGCTGGAGGCGGGAGCGCGGGTGTACGTGTGCGGCGACGGCGCCCGGATGGCCCCCGGGGTGCGGGAGGCGTTCCGGACGCTGCACCGGGACCGCGTCCCGGACGGCGATCCCGAAGAGTGGCTCAACGGGCTGATGGCGCAAGGGCGTTACGCCGAGGACGTGTACGCGGGCTGAGGCCGGCGTGAGGGGTGCGCGGCGGTGGACCCGGCTGGCACAGTGGGCCCACCGGTGACGGACGGGGGCCGCGGTGGACATCCGGGAACGGGCACGGCTGGTCCTGGCGGCGGCGGGCCTGCCGCCGGACGCCCTCGCGGTGAGCCGACCGCTGCCCGGTGGCACGTACAACGCGGTCGAGGAGCTGCGGCTGACCGACGGCAGCCGGTACATGCTGAAGATCCCGCCGCCGCTCGCCGCCCCCGGTCTCGCGCACGAGCGGAACCTGCTGGCGGCGGAGGCCGAGTTCTACCGGGCGGCCGCCACCGTCGGCGTGCCCGCGCCCGAGGCCGTCGGCGTGTGCACCGACGCGTCCGCGCCGACGGGCCGCTACCTGCTGATGACGGCCTGTCCGGGCGACCCGTGGGGTGCCGCCGACGACGCCGACCGGGCCGTCCTGCGCACCGAACTGGGCGGGCTGACGGCGCGCCTGCACCGGGTGACGGGCCCCGGCTTCGGCTACCCGTCCGGCGCGCTCGGACCGCTCGCCGCCGACTGGCGCACCGCCTTCACCGCCATGTACGAGGCGGTCCTGGACGACGCCCGCCGCTACGGCGCCCGGCTGCCCCGGCCGGTGGACGAGGTGGCCCGTACGGCGAAGAGGGCCTACGACCTGCTCGACGAGGTGACCGAGCCGCGCCTGGTCCACTTCGACCTGTGGCGGGGGAACATCCTCGTGGACCGGGCGGGGGCGGCGCCGCGGATCGGCGGGCTGATCGACGGTGAGCGCATGCTCTGGGGCGACCCCGTGGCGGACTTCGTCTCGCTCGCCCTCCTCGGGGACATCACCCGGGACGAGGACTTCCTGACCGGCTACCGGGCCGGGGACGGGCCCGCCGCCCTCGGCCCGCCGGCCCGCCGCCGCCTCGCCCTCTACCGCAGCTACCTCTACTTGATCATGCTGACGGAGACGGTGCCCCGCGCGTACGACCCGGCACACGTGGCCCGGGTACGCGCCTACACGGATCCCGCACTGCTCGCCGCGCTGGCGGAGCTGGACCGTGGCGCCGCGTGAGCCCGGGCCCCGGGATCAGGCCGCGCTGCGCCCGCGGCCGCCGTGCCCGCGGATGAGGTCCGCGTACCGGTGCCCGCTGCCCTTCACCGTCCGCGCCTGCGTCCGGTAGTCGACGTGCACGAGCCCGAACCGCTTGTCGTAGCCGTAGGCCCACTCGAAGTTGTCCAGCAGGGACCAGGCGAAGTAGCCGGCGAGCGGGGCGCCCTTGCGGGCCGCCGAGGCGCACGCCGCGAGATGCTGCTCCAGGTACGCCGTGCGCTCGGGGTCGTCGACGGTCCCGTCCGGGCGTACGACGTCCGGGTAGGCGGAGCCGTTCTCCGTGACGTACAGCTTGGGCGCCTTGTAGTCGTGGGTGAGGCGCAGCAGCAGGCTCTCGATGCCGGCGGCGTCGACCTCCCAGTCCATGCCGGTGCGCGGGACGCCGGGCCTGCGCACCTCGCGGGCGCGGGGGGCCGGGCCCGTGGGGTCGTCGGCGATCGCGGTCGGGAAGTAGTAGTTCAGGCCCAGCCAGTCGAGCGGCTGGGCGATGGTTTCCAGGTCGCCTGCCTGTTCCGGGAGTTCGACCCGGTAGACCTCCCGCATGTCGGCGGGGAAGCCGCGGCCGTGCACCGGGTCCAGCCACCAGCGGTTGGTGTGGCCGTCCATGCGGAGCGCGGCGGCGACGTCCTCGGGGCGGTCGGTGGCGGGCTCGACGCTGGAGAGGTTGTTGACGATGCCGACCTGCGCGTCCGGGGCCGCCGCGCGGATCGCCTGGGCGGCGAGCCCGTGCCCGAGCAGCAGGTGGTACGAGGCGCGGACCGCGGCGGTGAGGTCGGTCCAGCCGGGCGCCATCCGGCCCTCCAGGTGGCCGATCCATGCCGAGCACAGCGGCTCGTTGAGGGTGGTCCAGTGCTGCACGCGGTCGCCGAGACGCTCCGCGACGACCGACGCGTACGCGGCCAGGTGGTGGGCCGTGTCCCGCTCCGGCCAGCCGCCGCGGTCCTGGAGCACCTGCGGCAGGTCCCAGTGGTAGAGGGTGACGGACGGGGTGATGCCCGCCTCCAGCAGGGCGTCGATGAGCGCGTCGTAGAAGTCCAGGCCGCGCGTGTTGACCTCGCCGTCGCCGCCGGGCAGCACCCGGGGCCAGGCGACGGACAGCCGGTAGGCGTTGGTGCCGAGCCGCCGCATCAGGGCGATGTCCTCGCGCCAGCGGTGGTAGTGGTCGCAGGCGATGTCCCCGTCGTCACCGTTGTCGATCTTGCCGGGGGTGTGCGAGAACGTGTCCCAGATGGAGGGGGAGCGGCCGTCCTCGGCGACGGCGCCCTCGATCTGGTAGGCCGAGGTGGCCGTGCCCCAGAGGAAGTCCCGGGGGAGTGCGGCGAGATCGATGGTCACGGAGGTCCTTTCGAGGGGATCGGTAAGAGGGGTTCGGGTCACTTGACGGCTCCCGCCGTGAGGCCGGCCACCAGGTAGCGCTGGAGGAGCAGGAACCCGGCGACCACGGGGACGCTGACGACGAGCGAGGCGGCCATCACCTGGTTCCAGTACACGTCGTTCTGGGTGGCGTAGCCCTGGAGGCCGACGGCGAGGGTGCGGGTGGTGTCGTTGGTCATGACGGAGGCGAACAGCACCTCGCCCCAGGCGGTCATGAAGGCGTACACGGCGACCGCGACGATCCCCGGGACCGCGGCGGGCACGACGACCCGGAACAGCGCGCCGAACGGCCCGCAGCCGTCCACCGTCGCCGCCTCGTCCAGATCCCGCGGCACCGAGTCGAAGTACCCGATGAGCATCCAGATCGAGAACGGCAGCGAGAACGTGAGGTAGGTGAGGATCAGGCCGCCGCGCGAGCCGAACAGGGCGATGCCGGTGGCGTTGCCGATGTTCACGTACAGCAGGAACAGCGGGAGCAGGAAGAGGATGCCGGGGAACATCTGGGTGGACAGCACGGTCACCGTGAAGACGCGCCGGCCGCGGAAGCGGTAGCGGCTGACGCCGTACGCGGCGAACACCGCGATCACCACCGAGCAGACCGTCGCCGCGCCCGCCACGATCGCCGAGTTGACGAAGTACTTGGCCAGCGGGACGGTCGACCAGATGTCGATGTAGGGACGGACGGTCAGCCCGCTCGGCAGCCAGCGGAACTTGCCCGACACGTCCTGAAGCGGCTTCAGCGAGCTGGAGAGCATCACGTACACCGGCAGCAGGACGAAGCCGGTGAGCAGGGTGAGGAAGATCCGCCGCGACCACAGGAAGGACGCCGGCGGCGCCATCGGGGACCGGGGCGGCGCGGTCCTAGGCACGGGCGGACCTCCGTTCGCGCGAGGTGACGGCCAGATAGCCGCCGGTCACCACCAGCAGGAAGAGCAGCAGCAGGACGGACATCGCGGAGCCGGTGCCGAAGTCCCAGGTCAGGAACGACGACTGGTAGATGTGGATGGAGATCAGGTCGGCGGGTTTCGGCGCCGACTTGCCGAACAGCACGTACGGCGTGTTGAAGTCGTTGAACGTCCACAGGAACAGCACCAGGACGAGGACCTGGTTGACCGGGCGCAGCGACGGCAGGGTGATGCGGCGGATCTGCTGCCGGATCCCGGCGCCGTCGATGGCGGCGGCCTCGTACAGCTCCTTGGGGATGTTCTGCAGTCCCGCCATCACGATCAGGAAGGCGAACGGCCAGCCCTTCCAGACCGAGACGGTCAGCAGCGCCCAGAAGCTGTTGTCGCCGATCAGCCAGAAGGACGGCTGGTCGGTGAGTCCGAGCTGGTCGTGCAGGACGTGGTTCACCAGGCCGTTGTCGTGCTGGAACATGAACGCCCAGGTGATGGTGGCCGCGTAGACCGGCAGTGCGTACGGGATCAGGAACAGCGCGCGCAGCAGGCCACGGCCGCGGAACGTCTCCTGGAGGAAGACCGCCGTCGCCGTGCCGAGCAGCCAGCACAGCCCGACGGACAGCACGGTGAAGCCGCAGGTGACGTAGAAGGAGTGGAGCAGCGACTCCCCGAGCGGGGCGTCGAAGTCCACCACCAGGCGGTAGTTGTCCAGGGCCGCCCAGGGCGCGGCGTCCCAGTTGCGGATGTAGAGGTTGGTGAGCTGCTTGAAGCTCATCAGGATGCCGACGGCCATCGGCACCAGGTGGACGAGGAGTTCGAGGAGCAGGGCGGGCAGCAGGAGCAGGTAGGGCAGGCCGGTGCGGCGGATCCGCCCGGGACGGCGGCGCCGGCCGCGCGCCGTCCCGGGAGAGTCCTTGCCCACCGTCCGCCCGTCGGTGCCGGGGACGGCGGTCACGGTCATGCAGCGCCCGCCTTCCAGCCGGTCGCGGACTTCACAGGCATCCGGGCGCTCACTTCTTCGGCATCTGCTGCTCGGCCTTGGCGAGCGCCGACTTCACCGAGGCGGTGGTCACCGCCCGTCCGGCGGCGGCGTCCGCGAACAGTTCCTTCACCGCGGTGCCCACGGCCGTCTCGAACTGCGACTCCTCGGTGACCTGCGGCAGCGGCGCGGCGCTCTTGGCGAGGGTGTCCCGGATGACGGCGAGGGCGGGGGTGCTGAACGCCTTGTCCGCCTGCGCGGTCTTCACCGGCGGGATCGAGCCGTACGTCTTGTTGAGGATCTTCTGCTCGGCGTCACTGGTCATGAACTTCACGAACTCGGTGGCGCCGTCGATGTTCTTGGTGTTCTTGAAGACGGCCATGTTGATGCCGGCGACCATCGAGTTGGTGGCGGTGCCCGAGCCGGGCGTGCCGGACTGCACCGGCACCGGGGCGACGCCCCACTCGTCGTCGCTCATGCCGTGCGCCTCGAAGGTGGCGGACGCGGTCTGCCACAGCACCATCGCCGTCTTGTCCTTGGCGAAGTCCGTCAGGGACTGGTTCTGCGCGTACTCGGCGTTGCCCGGGGCGATGATCTTGTCCGTGCCCATCAGGCCGACGTACTGCTGGACGGCCGCCACGGCGCCGTCCGAGGTGAAGTCGGGCTTGCCCTCGGCGTCGAAGAAGTCGGCGCCGTGCTGCTTGCCGAGGACGAAGACGTGGTGGATGTTCTCCGACAGGTTGGCGCCCTCGGCGCCCAGCGCCCACTTGTCGTCCTTGGAGATCTTCTTGCCGTCGGCGACCAGCTCGTCCCAGGTCGCGGGGGGCTTCGAGATGCCCGCGTCGGCGAACATGTTCTTGTTGTAGTAGAGCGCGTAGGCCATCGAGTACAGCGGGACCGCGGCCGGGTCCTGCCCCTCGGCACCCGCCGAGCCGAGCGCGGACTCCACGAAGCGGTCCTTGCCGCCGATCTTGTCGAAGTTCGCCTGGTCCCAGGGCAGCAGCGCGCCCGTCGCCTGGAGCGAGGCGGACCAGGTGTTGCCGATGTTGAGGACGTCCGGGCCCTGGCCCGAGGTGGTGGCCGCGAGGATCCGGTTGAGCAGGTCCGACCAGGGGACGACCTCCAGCTTGACCTTGATACCGGTCTGCTTCTCGAACTTCTTCAGCTCGGGCGTGAGGATCTTCTTGTCGGCCTCCACGCTCGGCCCCTGGTTGGAGGCCCAGTAGGTGAGCGTCTTCGGCGACTCGTTGGATCCGCCGCCGTCCGTCGACGAGCCGCCGCCGCAGGCGGTCACGGCGGTCAGCAGGCAGACGGTGACCGCACCGGCGGCCGCGGCTCGGGTTCTGCGCATGGCTCAGACGTCCCTTTCCGGACAGGAAGAACCCCAAGAGGAGGGCGGAAGCACCGCGTTCACTTCCCGAAGGCCCCTCAGGGCTTAATTTAGGCTGTGAGTTAAGACCTGGAACAAAGTCGCGTCAAGGGATCGCGCAGAGGTATCTTGCAGGTCGGGCCAAGCGGAAGGGACCCACATGGCGGGGCGGAACGGGCGGACGGTACGTGACCTGCGGCGGGGCAATCGCACCGCCGTCCTGCAACATTTGTATTTCGACGGGCCGCTGAGCCGCTACGAGCTGGGCCCGGCCACCGGACTGAGTTCCGGCTCCGTCAGCAACGTGGTCGCCGAACTGCTCGCCGACGGCCTGGTGGAGGAGGCCGGCAGCGTCGACTCCGACGGCGGCCGCCCGCGCACCCTGCTGCGCGTCGCCCCGGACAGCGGCCACATGATCGGCGTCGACGTCGGCGAGACCCGCGTCCGCATCGAGCTGTTCGACCTCACCCTGACCGAACTCGCCCGCACCGAGCGCCCGCTGGAACCGGCCCGCCGGGGCTACGACGTCGAGTCCATCGTCGGGCACATCGGCGACGGCATCACCGAGGTCCTGGCCCGCGCGGACCTCGCCCCCGACCGGCTGCTCGGCGTCGGCATCGGCGTCCCCGGCATCGTCGCCCGCACCCCCGAGCACGGCGCGGTCGTGCACGGCCAGACCATCGGCTGGGACGCCGTCCCCCTCGAAGCCCTGCTCCGCGCCACCGCCCGGCTCCCCGACTCCGTCCCGTACTTCACCGACAACGGCGCCAAGACCCTCGGCCAGGCCGAGATGTGGTTCGGCGCGGGGCGCGGCGCCCGCAACGCGGTCGTCGTCCTGTTCGGCTCGGGCGTCGGCGCCAGCCTGGTCACCGAGGAGGTGGACCAGGGCCGCGCCGTCGAATGGGGCCATCTGACCGTACGGGTCAGGGGCCGCCGCTGCCGCTGCGGCGCCCTCGGCTGCCTGGAGGCGTACGCGGGCGCCGAGGCGCTGCTCGACCGCTGGCGCGAGGAGGGCGGACGCCCGCCGGCCGGCGTCGACGAGGAGACCTCGCTCACCGCCATGCTCGCCGCCGCCTACCCGGCGGACGACACCGCCCCCGACCCCGTCGCCCTGGCCGTCCTGGAGGAGACCGCCGAGTACCTGGGCGCGGGCCTGTCCGACCTCATCAACCTCTTCCAGCCCGAACGCATCCTCATCGGCGGCTGGGCGGGACTCCAGCTCGGCGCCCGCTTCCTGCCCGCCGTCCGCCGCTACGCCGTCTCCTACGCGCTGCGCCATCCGGCCGAGCACGTCACCATCGACCTCGGCAGGCTCGGCCCCGACGCCGTCACCGTCGGCGCCGCGATCCTGCCGCTCGCCGACTTCTTCGCCCGCGGCGGCCGCCGCGCCGAGACCGTACGGGAGGGCCGGTCACCCGCCTGGCGCACGGCACTGGAGGAACGCGCACCGCACTGACCCCGTGCGCGGCCGGTCACCTGCCTGGAGCACCGCCCTCGGAAGCGCGCACCGCACTGATCCCGTGCGGACCGGGCCGCGGAGCGCGGCCGTCCGCCCGGCGCGCACCCGGCCCGCTGGTTCGGCCGTCCGCCCGGCGCGCGGGCGCGCACCGCGCCGATCGGGCAGGGTGGTTTCGCCGGTGTCCCACGCGGTACCCGGCGCCACGCCGCCGAGGCCCGCACCGGCATGTGCGGGCCCGGTACCAGCGAAGAACGGAGCGCGCTGTGACCGATCACCGGATGGAGGGCCCGGGGGAGCACGGGACCCCGATCCCCCGCGACCTGCCCGACCAGCAGGCCCACGAGGGCGAGGACCAGTGGGACGCGGGCCCGGCGGCGGGCGGCGGCGACGAGGACGACGGCGCCGAACCCGGCTCGGACGTGCCCGACACCGACGAAGCGGGCACCGGCCGGCACGGCACGCCCCGCTCGGACACCGTTCACCCCGAGCACCCCGGTGCCGAAGAGTCCTCCGGCTGAGCCACAGGGAGTGTTCATGGGTCTGACCGACCGGTTCCGCGACTGGCCCGTCTACCGGCAGCTCACCGGCGAGGATCCCTCGGGCCGGGGCAGCGCCGCCAAGTCCAGGTACACCGGACAGCTGCGGCCGCGCACCCACTCGGCCGAACGGATCACCAAGTCGATCTGCCCGTACTGCGCCGTCGGCTGCGGCCAGCAGGTCTACGTCAAGGACGACAAGGTCGTCCAGATCGAGGGCGACCCCGACTCGCCCGTCAGCCGCGGCCGGCTCTGTCCCAAGGGCTCGGCGACGCTCCAGCTCACCACCGGCTCCGCGCGCGAGCACCAGGTGCTCTACCGGCGCCCGTACGGCACCGACTGGGAGCCGCTGGACCTGGAGACGGCCATGGACATGGTCGCCGAACGGGTCGTGCGCACCCGCCGCGAGACCTGGCAGTGGGAGCAGGACGGGGTGCGCACCGCGCGCACCATGGGCATCGCGAGCCTCGGCGGCGCCACCCTCGACAACGAGGAGAACTACCTCATCAAGAAGCTGCTGACCGGCCTCGGCGTGGTCCAGGTGGAGAACCAGGCCCGGGTCTGCCACAGCTCCACCGTCGCCGGACTCGGCACCTCCTTCGGCCGCGGCGGCGCCACCACCTTCATGCAGGACCTCCAGCACGCCGACTGCATCGTCATCCAGGGCTCCAACTTCGCCGAGGCCCATCCGGTCGGCTTCCAGTGGGTGATGGAGGCCAAGGCGCGCGGCGCCCGCATCATCCACGTCGACCCGCGGTTCACCCGCACCAGCGCCCTCGCCGACCTGCACGTACCCATCCGGGCGGGCAGCGACATCGCCTTCCTCGGCGGCATCATCAACCACGTGCTCACCGAGGAGAAGGACTTCCGCGAGTACGTCCTCAACTACACCAACGCCGCCAGCCTGGTCAGCGAGGACTTCCGGGACACCGAGGACCTCGACGGCGTCTTCTCCGGCCTCGACGAGGACGAGCGGCACTACGACACGACGAGCTGGCAGTACGAGGGCGTCGACGTCCAGCAGCCCACCGGCGACGTCGACGACCGCTACGAGGCCCGGCTCAAGGACACCGCCAGCGCCGAGGCGCACGGCTCGGGCGGCGCCCGCACCGGGCCCCGCCCCCCGCGCGACGAGACCCTCCAGCACCCCCGCTGCGTCTATCAGGTGCTCAAGCGGCACTACGCCCGCTACACCCCCGAACTGGTCGAGGAGGTGTGCGGCGTCCCGCGCGAGGCCTTCCGCCAGGTCTGCGAGGACCTGACGTCGAACTCGGGCCGCGAGCGCACCAGCGCCTTCGTGTACGCCGTCGGCTGGACCCAGCACTCGGTCGGCTCCCAGTACATCCGCGCCGCGAGCATCCTCCAGCTGCTGCTCGGCAACATCGGACGCCCTGGCGGCGGCATCCAGGCGCTGCGCGGCCACGCCTCCATCCAGGGCTCCAGCGACATCCCCACCCTCTACAACCTGCTCCCCGGCTATCTGCCGATGCCGCACGCCCACGCGCACATGAGCCTGGACGACTTCGTCTCCACCAGCCGTACGCAGAAAGGCTTCTGGGGCGAGATGCGGGCCTACTTCGTCTCCCTGCTGAAGTCGTACTACGGCGACGCGGCCACCGCGGAGAACGACTTCTGCTTCGACCACCTGCCGCGCCTCACCGGCGACCACTCCACCTACCAGACGGTCATGAAGCAGCTCGACGGCGACTGCAAGGGCTACTTCCTGATGGGCGAGAACCCGGCCGTCGGCTCCGCCAACACCCGCCTCCAGCGCCTGGGCATGGCCAACCTCGAATGGCTGGTCGTCCGCGACTTCTCCCTCATCGAGTCCGCCACCTGGTGGCGCGACGGCCCCGAGATCGAGACGGGCGAACTGCGCACCGAGGACATCGGCACCGAGGTGTTCTTCTTCCCCGCCGCCGCCCACACCGAGAAGTCAGGCTCCTTCACCAACACCAACCGCTGGCTGCAATGGCACCACGCGGCCGTCGAACCCGAGGGCGACGCCCGCAGCGACCTGTGGTTCATGTACCACCTGGGCCGCCGCATCAAGGAGCGGCTGGCCGCCTCCACCGACCCCATGGACCGCCCGGTGCGCGACCTGACCTGGGACTACCCGCTCACCGGGCCGCTCCAGGAGCCCGTCGCCGACGCCGTGCTCGCCGAGATCAACGGCCAGGGCCCCGACGGCGGCCCGCTCGGCTCGTACACCGAGCTGAAGGACGACGGCTCGACCCGCTGCGGCTGCTGGATCTACTGCGGTGTGTACGCGGACGGCGTCAACCAGGCGGCCCGCCGGAAACCGGGGTCGGAACAGGACTGGGTGGCCGCCGAATGGGCCTGGGCCTGGCCCGCCAACCGCCGCATCCTCTACAACCGCGCCTCCGCCGCCCCCGACGGCACCCCCTGGAGCGCACGCAAGGCGTACGTCTGGTGGGACCCGGAGGAGGGGAAGTGGACCGGCCGCGACGTGCCGGACTTCATCCCCGACCGCGCGCCCGGCTTCGTGCCCGACGACGACGCCACCGGACCCGACGCGCTGCGCGGCGACGACCCGTTCATCATGCAGGCCGACGGCAAGGGCTGGCTGTTCACGCCCGCCGGTCTGGAGGACGGCCCGCTGCCCACGCACTACGAGCCGCAGGACTCGCCGTTCACCAACGCCCTGTACCCGTCCACCCCGCGCTCCCCGGTCCGCCAGGTCATCGAGCGCGAGGGCAACCGTTACCACCCGAGCGGCGACGACCCGGGCGCGGACGTCTACCCGTACGTGGTGACCACGCACCGGCTGACCGAGCACTTCACCGCGGGCGGCATGAGCCGCTGGTCGTCCCATCTGTCCGAGCTGCAACCCGAGCTGTTCTGCGAGATCTCACCCGAACTCGCGAAGGAGCGCGGTCTGACGCACGGCGGCTGGGCCACCGTCGTCACCGCACGCAACGCCGTCGAGGCACGCGTCCTGGTGACCGAACGGATCCGGCCCCTGAAGGTGCACGGCCGCACCGTCCACCAGATCGGCATGCCCTTCCACTGGGGACCCAACGGCATGGTCACCGGCGACGCCGTCAACGAACTCGTCGCCATCGCCCTCGACCCCAACGCCCACATCCAGGAGGACAAGGCGCTCACCGCCGACATCCGCCCCGGCCGCCGGCCGCGCGGCCCCGAACTGCCCCGCCTGGTCGCCGAGTACCGCCGCCGCGCGGGCATCACCGAAACCACCGGAACGGAGCCCCGCAAGTGAGCGCGGACACGAGCCCGGAGACGGGCGCGGAGACGAGCCGGGAACGCGTCGGCTTCTTCACCGACACCTCCGTCTGCATCGGCTGCAAGGCCTGCGAGGTGGCCTGCAAGGAGTGGAACGCCCTCCCCGAGGACGGCCTCTCCCTGACCGGCATGTCGTACGACAACACCGAAGCGCTCGGCGCCTCGACCTGGCGGCACGTGGCGTTCATCGAACAGCCGCAGCGCCCGGAACCGGAGGGACGCACCGAACTGCCGCTGGCGCAGGACGCCGCACAGCCCGGTACCGCCGCCGCCACCCCGGACGGCGGCATGCGCTGGCTGATGTCCTCCGACGTGTGCAAACACTGCACGCACGCCGCCTGCCTGGACGTCTGCCCGACCGGCTCGCTGTTCCGCACCGAGTTCGGCACGGTCGTCGTCCAGGAGGACATCTGCAACGGCTGCGGCTACTGCGTACCCGCCTGCCCCTACGGCGTCATCGAGCAACGCCCCGCGGACGGCCGGGCGTTCAAATGCACGATGTGCTACGACCGGCTCGGCGCGGGCCAGGAACCGGCCTGCGCCAAGGCCTGCCCCACCGAGTCCATCCAGTTCGGCCCGCTCGACGAACTGCGCGAGAAGGCGGCCCTGCGCGTCGACCAGCTCCACGAGGCCGGGGTCACCGACGCCCGCCTCTACGGGCACGACGACAACGGCGTGGGCGGCGACGGCGCGTTCTTCCTGCTCCTCGACGAACCCGAGGTGTACGGACTGCCGCCGGACCCCGTCGTCACCACCCGCGACCTGCCCGCCATGTGGAAGCACGCGGGCGCCGCCGCCCTCTCCCTGCTCGGCGGCATCGCGCTCTCGTACGCCGTCGCCGGGAAGGGCGCCGGCGCCGGAAAGGGCCGCCGATGACCAGCACCGACAGCACCCGCCCCCAGCGGCCGGGCCGGCGCCGCGGCAAGCGCGGCGAACAACTCATGGTGCCGCGCGCCGAGTTCGATTCGTACTACGGCCGGCCCGTCATCAAGGCACCCTCCTGGTCGGCGTCCGACATCGCCGGTTACTTCTTCCTCGGCGGGCTCGCCGGGGCCGGCTCCGTACTGGCGGCGGGCGCCCACCTGACCGGCCGGACCACCACGGCGACCGCGCTGAAGATCTCCTCGCTCACCGCCGTCTCGCTCTCCGCCGCCGCCCTCGTCCACGACCTCGGCCGCCCCGGCCGCTTCGTGAACATGCTCCGCGTCTGCAAGCCCACCTCGCCGATGAGCGTCGGCTCCTGGCTGCTCTCCGCGTACGGACCCGCGGCGGGCGTGGCCGCGGCCACCGCCGTGACCGGCCGCCTGCCCCGGGCCGGGGCCGCCGCGACCGGCGCCGCCGCCCTGCTCGGCCCGGCCGTCGCCGCGTACACCGCGGTCCTCGCGGCGGACACGGCCGTACCGGCCTGGCACGACGCCCACCGGGAGCTGCCCTACCTCTTCGCCGCCTCCGCGACCGCGGCCGCCGCCGGGATGGCGCTGGCCGTCGCCCCGCCCCGGGAGACCGGGCCCGCCCGCTGCGCCGCCGGGCTCGCCGCGCTCGCCGAGACGGCGGTCACCCGGGCCGCGGAACGGCGCCTCGGCATGGTCGCGGAGACCTGGCGCGAGGGCAGGGCCGGCACGCTGCTGCGCACCGCCCGCGCCCTCACCGCGGGCGGCGCAATCGGCGCCGCGCTCTTCGGGGGCCGCTCCCGGGGCGCGGCGGCCGTCAGCGGGCTCGCCCTGCTCGCCGGGTCCGCCTGCACCCGCTTCGGGATCTTCGAGGCCGGGATCGCCTCGGCTCAGGACCCGAAGTACACGGTGGTGCCGCAGCGCGAACGGCTGGAGCACGAGGCGCGGGAACGCGAGCGGCAGCAGGGCGCGGCCTGACGTCCGGGCCGGCGGACCGGACGTCAGGCTCCGGGGCCGGTCACGCGAAGGCGTCCACCCCGGTCAGCTCCGCCGAGAGCCGCCACAGGCGCGCCGCCTGCCCGGGGTCCACGGCGTAGTCGCACACGCCGCCGCTCTGGTCGCCCGGCACGGCGGGCCCGGCGATGTCGCAGTCCTCGCAGTACACCCCGCCGAGCCCGGCGAGCTGCGGGGAGGTGGCGGCCCACACCTGGGTGGCCGCGCCCTGCTCGGGCGTCTTGAACTGCTCCGGGTTGAGCGGGTCGCCGTTCTCGTCGATCCAGCCGCGCTCGATCTTCTCCTCCAGGGGGATGTGGCGCTGGAGCGGCGTCATGATCCCGCCCGGGTGGAGCGAGAAGGCGCGCACTCCGGACTCCCGGGCGAGCCGGTCGAGGTGCACGGCGAAGAGCACGTTCGCCGTCTTCGCCTGCCCGTACGCCACCCATTTGTCGTAGGCGTCCCGCTCCCACTGGACGTCGTCCCAGCGGATGCCGGAGAAGTGGTGGCCGCGGGAGGAGACGGACACCACCCGTGCGCCGCCCGGTTCGATCGCCGGCCAGAGCCGGTTGACGAGCGCGAAGTGGCCGAGGTGGTTGGTGGCGAACTGAGCCTCCCAGCCGGGTCCGACCCGGGTCTCGGGGCAGGCCATGATCCCGGCGCTGTTGATGACGAGGTCGAGGACGCGGCCCGTGGCGAGGAACCGCTCGGCGAAGCCGCGCACGCTGTCGAGGTCGCCGAGGTCGAGCTCGTCCACCTCGACGCGGTCGCCGCCGTCGAGGTCCGCGAGCGCCTCCCGGGCGGTGGCAGGGCGCCGGGCGGGGACGGTCACGTGGGCCCCGGCCTTCAGCAGCGCCCGCGTGGTCTCCAGGCCGATGCCCGAGTAGCCGCCCGTGACGAGGGCCGACCTGCCGGTGAGGTCGATGCCGTGCAGAACGTCGTCGGCCGTGCTCCGGTAACCGAAGCCGGAACCGATCTTGTGCTGTGCAGTGGTCATGCGCAGCACGCTACGAATTGGAGAGTGCTCGAAGTCAAGCGCGGCGGGGCCGCGGGGCCGGCCCGGGCAAGGGAGGAGCCCCGACCGGGACGGGGGGATCACGGCCGGGGCTCGTCAGGGTGTGGGTACGCATGGCGGTCGCCTCTCGGCGAGACGCTCCACAGGGCTTCAGCCGGACGATCGTCCCTGTGGGCAATAGGTGAGGCCCGGGGACACTGTCCCATCCGCACCCACGGTTGGTTCAACGGTGGACTACCTTCCGGTGTTCCCGGGATTCCGGGTGATCCAGGTGATCCGGGTCACGCGAGGCGCTGACCGGGGCGTGTACCGGGGGTCCTATAGGCTGCTCGACCTGTTCGTCCCGCGTGACCGGCCGCGTGCCGGTCCGCCCGCACCGATCTGGAGGAGCGCCCCGTGTCCGTACCGAGCGCCGTGTCCGAAGCGGCCGTCCCGCCCGCCGCCGAGCCGTCCGGCGAGGAGAACATCTGGGTCGAGGGCGCCCCGGCCGCGGCAGCGGCGGTCGCCGGGGACACCGCGGGGGACGCGGCCGAGGACACCACCCCGGTGACCGCGGCCGTCCCGGCCGGGCGCCGGGCCCCGGACGGCGCGGCGCACGAGCTGCCGGACGATGCCGCGGGCGAGCTGCCCGACGGCGCTGTGGACGAGCCGTCGGACGAATCGTCGGACGGTGCCGCGGACGAGCTGTCGGACGGCGGTGTCGTGGACGAGAGCGTCGCCCGGGACGCCCGCGACTTCGGGGAGTACGTGCGGGCCGGCGGCTGGGCGTTCGCCCTGAAGGTGGCGCGCAGCGTGCGGCCCGGCGGGCAGGCCGCGGGGGAGACGGCGAAGGTGTCGGCGAAGGCGTTCGCCGAGCTGGCCGGCTGCTCGCCCGAGCGCGTCATGCGCTACTACAAGGCGTGGGACAAGGCGGCGGACGACGGGGTCGTGCCGTACTTCGAGGTCCTGGCGCCCGGCGCGGACGTCGAGCTGCCGGACTCCGACCTGTGGCACACGTACTACGTGCCGCGTTCCAGCGCCGCCTCCGAGCGCGGCGCCGCCATCTCCGCGTCGGCCGAGGCCGAGGGCATCCGGCCGACGAAGGCGCTGGAGGTCGCCGAGAACCCCACCGCCCTGCGCGCCGCGATCCTCGGCGACCCCTCCACCGCGCAGGCCGCGCGGACGGCGCTGCTCGACCGGCTGAAGGAGGACCCGACCCTCCAGACCGAGCTGGCCCGCGACATCGCGCGGACCGACGACCTCAAGAAGGCGGTCGCCACCGAGGCCCGCGCCGCCGACCGCATCGGCTACGTGCGGCAGATCGCGGAGAACGGCCAGGCCAAGACCGCGGCCGGGCAGACGATCGACGCCCCCGCCGACCTCCGCGCGGAGGCCGAGCGGCACCTCTCCCTCATCGACGAGCTCGACGACGACGAGGACGCCGGGCAGTGGGCCACCGAGGCGTACGACAGCGTCAGGGAACTCGTCGCCGAGACCGTACGGGCCGACCCGGAGCTGCGGGTCCAGGAGCGGCGCGCGAAGTTCTACAGCAGCCTCCAGCGGGCGACGAAGGTCTTCGAGGAGCTGACCTTCGACGACGTCGAGGACGGCGGCGACATCCAGGAGATCTACGAGGACGACATGCTCCAGCGCCTGGAGGAGCTCCAGGCCGCCCTGGACATGTGCATCACAAACCTGCGCAAGGCGGCGGCACCCCGGTCCTGAGCGCCGGTTCCGCGGACCCGGGTCCTCAGCCCTCCCGGGCCAGCGGGCTGTCCGGCAGCAGGGCGAGCAGATGGGCCGGGTCCCGGTAGATCGCACGGGCCCCGGCCTCCTCCAGGTCGGCGCGCGGGATGCCGCCGGAGAGCACGCCCACGGTGGTGACCCCGGCCCGGTCGCCCGCCCGCATGTCCCACACGCTGTCGCCGACGAAGACGGCTCGGGCCGCGGGGATGTCCACCAGCTCCAGCGCGTGCACGACCGGGTCCGGTTCCGGCTTGCCGCGCTCCACGTCGTCGGCGCTCGCGGTGGCCCGTATCGCCTCGTCGGCGCCGATCGCCCGGCGCAGCGCGCCCAGCTCGAAGCCGCCGGCCGAGGTCGCGAGGACGACGGTCCAGCCGTCCGCGTCGAGCTGCTTCAGCAGCCGCCCGGCGTCCCGCAGCGGCGGCAGCCGGTCGAAGTAGGTGCCGTACAGGGCCTTGTGCGCCTTGCTGATCGTGTCGACCTCGTCCGGATCACGGTTCTCGCCCAGCAGATGCGCTATCAGATCCGCCGAACCGAGCCCGATCGCCCGGTGGATCGCGTACATGGACACCTGGTGGCCCGCCTGCCGGAAGGCCTCCCACCACGCCGTCACATGCAGATGATTGGTGTCGACCAACGTGCCGTCGATGTCGAACACGGCTGCGCGTTCCATGAGCCCTCTCCTCCTCCTGCGCCGCCGCCCGAGTACCACGTCAGACACGCGCCACGCGTTGCGGAACCTGCCGTTTCCTGGTCCACTCCAGCACCTCACGCACCGTCCACGTGGTGATCACACGCTCGGCGGGCACCCCGCACTCCTCGGCCCGCGCGCAGCCGTACGCCTGCCAGTCGAGCTGGCCCGGCGCGTGCGCGTCGGTGTCCACGGCGAACAGCACGCCCGCGTCCACCGCCCGCCGCAGCAGCCGGCGGGGCGGGTCCAGACGCTCGGGACGGCTGTTGATCTCCACGGCCGTCCCGGCCTCCGCGCACGCGGCGAAGACGGCGTCCGCGTCGAACTCGGACTCGGGCCGCCCGCGCCCGGTGACCAGCCGCCCCGTGCAGTGGCCGAGAATGTCCGCGAGCGGATTGCCGACGGCGGCGACCATGCGCCGCGTCATCGACCGCGCGTCCATCCGCAGCTTGGAGTGGACGGAGACCACCACGACGTCGAGCCGGTCGAGCAGCTCCGGCTCCTGGTCCAGCGAGCCGTCCTCGAGAATGTCGCACTCGATGCCGGTGAGCAGCCGGAACGGCGCCCAGGTGCGATTGAGTTCCGCCACCGCGTCCAGCTGTTCGCGGAGCCGGTCCGGGGAGAGGCCGCGGGCGACGGTGAGCCGCGGCGAGTGGTCCGTGAGCACCGCCCACTCGTGTCCGAGACCGGCCGCGGCCCGGCCCATCGCCTCGATCGGGCTGCCGCCGTCCGACCAGTCGGAGTGCAGATGGCAGTCGCCGCGCAGCAGCGCCCGCAGCGTCTCACCGCCGGGGACGAGCGGCGCCTCGGCCGCCTTCTCCAGCTTGAGCAGATACCCGGGCACCTCACCGGCGAGCGCCTCGCGCGCCGCCTGCGCCGTCTTCGGCCCGACCCCCTTCAAGGACTCCAGCGTCCCGGCCGCGGCCCGCTCCCGGACCTCGTCCTGCGGCAGCCCGGCCAGCACCCCGGCCGCCGTGCGGAAGGCCCGCACCCGGTACGTGGGCGCCTGCCCCCGCTCCAGCAGGAACGCGATCCGCTCCAGCGCCGCCACGGGCTCCATCGCCACCTCCGGTACGGGTCCGGCGCCGCCTCTCCGGTACGCGGGCGCCGCCTGTGGTGTCCAGCGTTGCCCAGCCGCCGTCCGCCCGCACGGCGGGCCGGTGGCGGGCTGCTGACCCGGAGGAACCGCCTTAACCTCGACATATGACCGAAAGCGCGAGCCCCTACATCCCCACTCCCCGGATCACCGTGCTCGGAGTGCAGCCGGGCACGCCGCCCTTCCGCATCGTCGAGATCGACGGCGAGGTGGTCGGCGAGGCGAGGGACCTGACCGACGTCCTGATCGCCGCGTCGGCCCGCGGCATCACGGTCCACGACCTCGACGACCCCGACACCATCCGCTGGGTGGGCGGCGACAAGCTCACCTGGACGCCGCGCCGGTAGCGCGCAGGGAACGGGACAGATCGTCGGGAGCGCGCGGACCTGCGGGTTTCACGCCCTCGTGAGCTGCCGCCGGAGGGGTGCCCCCGCACCTCGGCGAGAAGGGGCGATCAGCGGGAACCGCGCGTGCGCGCGTACCGGCCGGGGCACCGTTGTCCTTGCCGGGGGCCGGTATCCGCCCCGGAATCCCCCTTCCCGACGGGAGCCGTCATGTTCCGTGGCCTCGCCATGCCCGCAGCCGTCCTCGCCGCCGCCCTGTCCCTGGCCGCGGGCCCCGCCGTCGCCGCCCCCGCCACCGGCGCCCCGCTGGCCGGAAGCGTGTGCTTCTACACCGGAGCCGGACAGCACGGCCAGTCCTGGTGCTACACGCCGCCCGGCTACACGGACGTACCGGAGTTCCTGCACGACAAGGCGGCGGCGTACCGCTCGGACGCGGACACCGACGTGTACGCCATCGACTGGGCCCGCGACACCTGCTACTACCGGCTGATCCGCGCCCACGACCTGGCGGACAACTGGCCCTGGGGCGCCCGCCTCGACGGGGTCGCGGACACCACGATGGACTGCCAGGTCGGCTGACCCGTGCCCCTCCTGCGCGCGCTGTGCGCCGCCGCCCTCGTGATCCTGGCGCTGACCGGTTGCGCCGCGGGCCAGGCGTCGGGTCCGGACCGGCCGCCCCTGCCCCGCGACGCACGCTCCCGGGACGCCCTCGTCGACACCGCGGAACACCGTCTCGTCGAACGCTGCCTGGCCCGCCGCGGCCTGACCCTGCGTCACCCGGTGCCTCGCCATGACGCACGCCACCGCACCCGGGCGAGCCGTACGGCCGTCCGGGAGGACCGGCGGCTCCAGGAGGCGGTCTTCGGGCGCGGGCGCCCCGAGCTGTCCGTCACCCTCGCCACCGGCTACACCGTCACCGCGCACACCGACGGCTGCCTCGCCGCCGCCCAGCGCGCGCTGTACGGGGACCAGCGGCGGTGGTTCCGGGCGCGGGCCGTCGTGAACAACTTGCGGGCCGAGGCACAGCAGCGGATGCGGCGCGACCCCGACTACCGCGCCGCGACGGCCCGTTGGGCCCGCTGTGCCACCCCGGCGCACCGGCCGCGCCCCGAGCGGCCCGACCCGGCCGTCTCCGCGCGCTGCGCCCGCAGCAGCGGTCTCGCCCGGCTGCGCGCCCGGCTGGCACCGGCCCTGCTGGCCGGGGTCCGCGCCGACCGGCGGGACCAGCTGACCACCTACCGGCAGTTGCGTCTCCGCGCACTGCACCGCGCGGCGGCCCTGTACGCCGAGCGCACCGACCCGGCGCACCAGGAGGAGACACCTCACGCCGCGCCACGGAAGCACAGCGCGTCATGACGAACCGAACCGAGAGAAAGGCAGTACCCATGATGATCACCAAGCGCCTCGCCGGCTCCGCCGCCGCACTCCTGCTCGCCCTCACCGGAGGTCTGGCGCTCGCCACGCCCTCCGCCGCCGCCGACTGTCCCAGCGGGAATTTCTGCGTCTGGGAGAACGCCGACTTCGACGGGCAGCGGGCCAACTGGTCGGGTGACGACGGCTGGTGGGAGAGCTGGATCGCCGACTCCGACTCCTCCTGGGCCAACCACGGCATCTCGGGACCGGGCGTGAAGGACCACGTCCAGGTCTACGAGGACGCCTGGCAGGGCGGCGACATGACCATCTGTCTCTCGCCCGGGGAGGAGGTCGGTTACAACGGAGTCGCCAACGACCGGGGCGACTCGCACACCTGGGCCATGACCTGCTGAACCGGGGGAGGGCCGTGGGCCGGGCCACCCCCCCCCGCCCCCCGCCGCCCGGCGCGGCCCGCCCCCACCCCACCCGCCCCGGAAGGTTGGGG
>NZ_JBHWHV010000066.1:0-56016 GCF_042732375.1 Streptomyces sp. NPDC059785 | reverse complement strand
CTCCTGAAGGAGCCGGGGCCTTCGCCGTACCGCGGGCGTGCTCAGCCCTTCCAGCAGCGGGTCACCCTGCCGTCGGAGACCTCGAAGTTGAGCCGCCCCACGCGGTACTCCATCGTGATGACCGACCCCGGCGGCAGCGAGCGCACCGTGGACCAGCCGCGCTCGCGGGCGCGGCGCTCGGCCCCTGACGCGTCCAGTCCGACGTAACTCTCCGGGCTGTCCTGGGGTTCTGCGGAAGGAGTGGGAATGGGTGCCATGACCGCCACGTTAGGCGGCGCGCCGCGGCCGGGGAAGCCCGGTCCCGACACCATGCGTGACGCGTACCCCTCCGGTCACACTTCTGTCACAGGATCACGACACGCGTCTCGGCCTAAAGCCGTCACACGTACGAGCGGTTTCCGCGGTGGCCCGAAACCCTCGCCCGGCGAATTCCGTACCGCGTTCCCAGACGCCGATTCGGCCGCCCGGAGAAACACCGGCCGCCGCCCCGCAATAACGTTTCCGGTCGAATGCGCGGGCCATTGCGGAAGCTGACGCCGCATAAGAAATACACGGTTTCCGCACAGGACCGCCGCACGCCCCCTGTCGGAGCGCCGGGGAGGGCGAGCATCATGGCGTGAGCTTCGGCAGGCCCAGGGCGCGACGAGCGAAGGGGCGAGCGATGGGCACGGAGACCGCGCAGGCGGCAGCGCGACCGTTACCGGTGAGGCGACCCGGGCGGCTGGTGGTGGACTGGCTGACCACCACCGACCACAAGAAGATCGGCCATCTCTACCTGATCACGTCGTTCGTCTTCTTCCTGATCGGCGGTCTCATGGCGCTGGTGATGCGCGCCGAGCTCGCCCGGCCGGGCCTGCAACTGGTGGACAACAACCAGTTCAACCAGCTGTTCACCATGCACGGCACGATCATGCTGCTGCTCTTCGCCACCCCGACCTTCGCGGGCTTCGCCAACGAGATCATGCCGCTCCAGATCGGCTCACCGGACGTGGCGTTCCCCCGGCTCAACATGCTCTCGTACTGGTTCTTCCTGTTCGGGGGCCTGATCGTGCTCGGCTCGCTCATCGTGCCCGGCGGGCCCGCGGCCTTCGGCTGGTTCGCCTACGCGCCGCTGAACAGCCTGGAGCGGTCGCCGGGCGTCGGCGCCGACCTGTGGATCATGGGGCTGGCGCTGGCCGGCTTCGGCACGATCCTCGGCGCGGTCAACTTCATCACGACCATCGTCGGGATGCGCGCGCCCGGCATGACCATGTTCCGGCTGCCGATCTTCACCTGGAACACGCTCTTCACCTCGATCCTGATCCTGTTCGCGTTCCCGGTGCTCGCGGCGGCGCTGCTGGTCCTGGAGGCCGACCGGCGGTTCGGCTCGACGGTGTTCGACGCGGTCAACGGCGGGGCGCTGCTGTGGCAGCACCTCTTCTGGTTCTTCGGGCATCCCGAGGTCTACATCATCGCGCTGCCGTTCTTCGGGATCATCACGGAGATCATTCCGGTCTTCAGCCGGAAACCGATCTTCGGCTACACCACGCTGGTGGCCGCGACGATGGCGATCACCGGTCTGTCGATCGTCGTGTGGGCGCACCACATGTTCGTCACCGGCGCCGTGCTGCTGCCGTTCTTCTCGTTCATGTCGTTCCTGATCGCGGTGCCCACCGGGGTGAAGTTCTTCAACTGGACCGGCACCATGCTCAAGGGCTCGCTGTCCTTCGAGACACCGATGCTGTGGGCGACCGGATTCCTGGTGTCGTTCCTGTTCGGCGGTCTGACCGGGGTGATCCTCGCCTCGCCGCCGCTGGACTTCCACGTCTCGGACACCTATTTCGTGGTGGCGCACTTCCACTACGTCGTCTTCGGCACCGTCGTCTTCGCGACCTTCGGCGGTTTCTACTTCTGGTGGCCCAAGTTCACCGGGAAGATGCTCGACGAACGGCTCGGAAAGATCCATTTCTGGACGCTGTTCGTCGGCTTCCACATCACGTTCCTGGTGCAGCACTGGCTGGGCGTCGAGGGCATGCCACGGCGGTACGCGGACTATCTGGCCGCCGACGGCTTCACGGCGCTCAACACGGTCTCCTCGATCGGCGCCTTCCTGCTCGGCATGTCGACGCTGCCGTTCCTCTACAACGTCTGGAAGACGGCCAAGTACGGCGAGAAGGTCACCGTCGACGACCCCTGGGGCTTCGGGCGTTCCCTGGAGTGGGCGACCTCGTGTCCGCCGCCGCGGCACAACTTCGTCACGCTGCCCCGGATCCGCTCGGAGGCTCCGGCGTTCGACCTGCACCATCCCGACTTCGCGGCGGTGCAGCCGCCGCAGACCCGGACCGGTCGAGAGCCCGGCTGAGCCGGTCCCGCGTCGCCCTGATCGCGCCGGTCAGCCCGGCGGGCTCCAGCACCTCGAACTCCAGGCCCAGCAGCGCCACGTGGACCACCATGATGTCGAGGCTGCCGGCCCCGGTGCGCAGCAGACAGCTCCGCCCGCTCTCCGCCTCGAGCACCCCGGCGGACGGCGACACCTTCTCCGCCGCCACCTCCACCGGCACCAGGAGCCGGACCACCGCCTGCTCGGCGTACACGCGCGTGGACACCCCCTTGGAGACGTAGGCGGCGAGGTCCTCGGCGGGCGGGTCGCGGGGCACGAACCGCGGTCCGTGCGGCGGCGCGGGCGTGATCCGGTCGACGCGGAACGTACGCCAGCCCTCGCGCTCCACGTCCCAGGCGACCAGGTACCAGCGGCGCTCCGAGCAGACCAGGCGGTGCGGTTCGACCGTGCGGCGGGTCGGCGCGCCCGCGTGGTCGAGGTAGTCGAAGCGCAGCCGCTCGCAGTCGCGGCAGGCGTGCGCGAGCTCGGTGAGCACGGCGGGGTCGACCGCGGCGGCACCCGGGCCGCGCAGCATCGGCACGGTGAAGGCGTTCAGGGCGCCCACCCGGCGGCGCAGCCGGTGCGGCAGCACCTGTTCCAGCTTGGCCAGGGCGCGTACGGAGGTCTCGCCGATGCCGTCGATGCCCTGGCCCGCGGCCTGGCGCAGGCCGACCGCGACGGCCACCGCCTCGTCGTCGTCCAGGAGCAGCGGCGGCAGTTCGGCGCCCACGCCCAGCTGGTAGCCGCCGCCGGTGCCCGGGCTGGCGTTGACCGGGTAGCCGAGTCCGCGCAGCCGGTCCACGTCCCGGCGGACGGTGCGGGGCGTGACCCCGAGCCGCTCCGCCAGGTCGGCCCCCGACCACTCCCGGTGGGCCTGGAGCAGTGACAGCAGGCGCAGCAGGCGCGCCGAGGTCTCCAACATGGTGCGGAGTCTGCCACCCCTTGCGGACAGCCCGCGTCCGCAAGGGTTCTGGCAGCGCAGCGGCTCAGTCCGCCGCGGTGACCGTGACCGACAGGTCGTTGTTCTGCGTGTAGTACGGGCCCGCGCGCACCGGCCCGTGCTCCCCCTCCAGGGCGGTCCTGGGGTAGGTGAAGATCGGCTTCTTGTCGGCGATGTCGTCCAGGAGCCGGGCGATCCGCACCCGGGGCCCGGCCTCGCCCGCCGGGTACAGCCACAGGTCCCAGACGCCCGGCGCCAGCGTCCCGTAGGCCACCGTGAAGGCGAACTCGCTCTGGCCGCCGGTAACCTCGGCGCGCACCGGCGCCGCACCGGCGTCCCGCCGGACGCGCAGTTCGGCGAAGGCGCCGGGGCCGGGCCGGGAGCCGTACACCCGGCCGGCGACGGTCAGCTCGTCCTTCTCGATGCGCAGTTCACCGGCCTCGGCGTGCGGGGCGCGCAGCCAGCTCCGCACGGTGAGGTTGCCGTGCTTGGTGGCGTACGGGATGCGGACGGCGACGTGGCCGAGGGAGCCGCTGGGGGCCCGGTCGACGAGCGAGCGCAGGTCGTTGACGCCGGGGACGAGGCGCTGCGGCTCGCCGCCCGCGACCCGGGCGTAGGCGTCCCAGCGCCCCTCGGGCAGGGCGACGTTGCTGGGCAGCGCGGCGCGCAGCCGGCCGTCCCCGGCCGGGGCCAGCGGCAGACTGACCTCCTCGTCGCCCTCGCGGCGGCGCAGCACCAGGAAGGCGTCCCCCGGCTCACCGGTCTCGGTGACGTCGAAGGTCAGCCCGCCCGCGGAGTCGGCGATGCAGTCGGCACGCGGCGGCATGGCGGTGTCCTCGTGGGTGTGCGGATTCGGTTTCGGGTGCGGGACGGCGGGCGGGGCCTTGTGCGGATCGCCGAGCGGTCCGGTGGTCCGCGGTGCCAGGGGCATCACGCGGTGCGCCCCTTCTTGAGTGCGGCGCGCCCGGCGTCCCGGACCGCGTACGCCCCGCCGAGCAGCGCGCCCCGGGCGCGGTGCAGGGAACCGCGCAACCGGCCGCCCGGGCTCCCGCCGCCGTGCCCCGCCAGCTCGGCGAAGAGGGACTCGTACCGCTCGGCGATGCGGGCGGGGTCGAAGCGCTCGGAATCCTTGAGCGCGGCGCCGGCCATCCGCAGCCGCTTCTCGTCGTCGTTGATCAGCTCGAGCAGGCCCCTGGCGATGGCCTCGGTGTTGCCGACCTCGACGAGCCGGCCGTCCACCCCGTCGTCGATGATCTCGCCGGGGCCGTGCGGGCAGTCGGTGGAGACCACGGGCAGTCCGCAGCGCATGGCCTCCACGATGGTCATGCCGAACGACTCCAGGCTGGAGGTGACGGCGGCGATGGAGCCCTTGGCCCACTCCGGCTCGATGGGGTTGGCCGGGCCCATCAGGTAGACGTGGTTGTACAGGCCGAGCTGGTCGATGAGGCCGCGCAGCTTGTCCTTCTGCCGGCCGCCGCCGTAGATCCGCAGCCGCCAGTCGGGCCGCTGCTCGCGCACCCGGTCGAACGCCTTGATCAGCAGGTCGTAGCGTTTGACGGGGGCGAGCCGGCCGGCCGCGACGACCCATTTGCCGGAGCCGTCGGCGGGCTCGATGGCCGGGGCCGGCACCGGGTTGGGCAGCGCCTGCACCCGGACGCCGGGCAGCCGCATCTTGCGGCGGTAGGCGCGGGCGTCGGCCTCGGTGGTCGTGGTGACGGCGTCGAGCCGCGGGTAGACGCCGCGCAGGTGGGTGCGCAGGGCCGGGGAGTGGCTGTCGAGGGTGAGGTGCTCCTGGCCGACGCGGAGCGGGCCGCGCCGGGTCTGGCGGGCCAGGTGCACGTTCAGACCGGGCCGGGTGCCGACCACGACATCGGCCTCGACGGACCCCAGGTGCTCGGCGATGCGCCGGTCGGTCAGGGCGTTGTACTGCTCGTAGCGGCCCTCGGCGCGCGGGAAGACCTCGGCGGGACGGCGGTAGTCGGGGTCGTCGCCCTGATAACCCGGGCCGTGCTCGCGGATGTCGACGAGGTGGCGCACCCGCACGCGCGCGTCCGGTGCGAAGACCGGCTCGTCGCGGTGGCGGTAGACCGACACGATCTCGACGTCGTGCTGCTGGGCGAGTGTGTTGGCCAGGTTGTACGTCGTCCGGATCGTCCCCCCGATTCCGTACGCGTTGTGTATCAGGAAAGAAATCTGCATGCGTCCCCGAATCCCCTGTCATCCACTGCCTCGTCCCCCTACCTGATGGTTAGACCGGCCGCACAGGATCAGGGTTGGGCGCCATCACCGTGTTGTTCCCGAACGGTTGCGCGATCGGTAGGCGATTCGCGCAACCGATCCGCGCGTTCTCGCATCAGGGCCGGTAGGCGAGTTGTGGTACGCGGAAGCAGTTGCGGTTCATGTCGCCCTGGGTGACCCAGCCCGCGCGGTCCCGCCAGCGGGCGACCGAGACGCAGGTGCGTCGGGTGCCCGGGGGCCGTTCCAGGTGCGCGTAGGTCACCGGGAGCAGCAGGCCGCCCGCGGTGTACGGGGTGCCTCTGTTCAGGTAACCGTCGACGCACGCGCGCGTGATGCCGCCCGGTGCGCAGGATCTCGCCGCGTCGGTGAACCAGCGGGCGGCTGCCCAGCCCTCGAGCTGCCACTGCGAGTGCGTGGCCAGCCCCTCGGTGGCCGCGCGGAACTCCCGTACGGCCGCGTTCCGCGTGTCGTCGTAGTTGCGGCTGGCACCGGTCGCCCACAGGGCGTTGCGGCAGCGCGGCGCGTGTCTGTAGTCCTCCGGGACGGTGGACGTCCAGTTCTGCACGTTGGTCACCTTCGCGACGACGTCCGCGCCCGCCTCGTCCATGGCCTCGCACAGCCGGGCGTTGCCGTGCGTGTCCAGGGCGTCGAAGACGAGGTCGGCGCCCCGCTCCTTCAGGTCGGCCGCCACGGCGCGGAAGTTGGGCAGCGCGAAGTCGACCTGCTCGGTGACGACGCGGTAGCCCTCGGCCTCGAGGCCGCGGATGACGAGCCGGGCGTACGCGGCCGACGCGGGCTGGTTGTAGGAGACGACGGCCGCCGTACGGGCGCCGTGCTCGCGCTTGAAGTAGCGGTAGACCTCCGTGCCGCCGTAGAGCTTCCCGCCCCAGCCGGGGGTGCCCTCGCGCGGCGCGAGGCTGCCGTAGATCCCGTACAGGTGCGGATACGTGTCGTACGCGGGGCCGACGGGCTGGCCGCCGACGTCGGGCACGCGCGCGCGGGACACCTCGAAGGCGCCGGCGTAGTCGAGGACGGTGGTGGCCACCAGGGCGACGACCTCGTCCTCGGTCACGAGCCGGTGCACGCATGCGTTGTTGCCGACGCCGCTGCCGCCGTCGTCGCAGGTGCGCACCTCGACGGTGCGGCCCGCGATGCCGCCGCGCGCGTTGAGCCGGTCGAAGTACGCCTTCGCGCCGTCGCGCGGTCCGGTGAACGCGGAGCCGCCGACCGGGCTGGTCGCACTGGTGATCACTCCGACCCGGACGGGAGCGCCGCCCTGCGGGGCCGGTGTCGCACGGTTCTCGAAGTCGCGCTCGGGCAGCCGGCTGCCGCAGGCGGCGGCCGGCAGGAGCAGCAGCCCCGCGGCGAGCGCCCTTCCCGCGAGCGCCGCCGGCGCCCTTTCCGCGAGCACGGAGCGCACCGTGTGCACGGCCGGTCAGCAGCCGGGTCCGGGGGACTTGTCGCCGCTGAGCAGGACCAGCGCGCACAGCGTCCTGACCGACACCTTCCAGGTGCCGTCCTGCTCGACGGCCGTCCCCGAGGCGTCCGGGAGGGCGGTGGTGCCCTTGAGGGTCAGCGCGTAGGCCACGTCGGCGCCGGTGGGCGAGGTGAACACGATCTTCTGCACCTCGGCCGCCACCTGGCCGCCGCGCTCGTCCCCGCTGAAACCCTTGAGGACCGCGCTCATCGCCGCGCCGTTCTCCAGGACGGCCTGTTTGTCCTTCAGGGAGACGGAAGGGTCGAAGAACCTCTCCCAGTTCCGCCTGATCTCGCGCTCCGCCTTCGCGGTGTCGGCCGGAGCCGTCGCGCCGGCCGTGGCGGTGCCCGGCGCCGAACCGGCGGTGTCCTCGGAGGAAGCGGAGGCCGGCGGGGCGGACTCGTCGCCTCCGCTGTCGTCGCCGCACGCCGTGAGGGCCGCGGCCAGGGCCAGTACCACCAGCGCCGGCGCCGCACGGCCGGTCCCCCGCCTGACGTCGCTCCCGAGAACCATCTGGCTCACCACCGGGTGTCGGTCCGGGCCGGGCGCGCCCGGAGCTTTCGAGGCCAGCTTCCAGTAGGCCTTTCAGGGTCGGCTTCCAGTAGGCATAGTGCAAGCCATTGGCCGGCACGGACCGGGACCCGACCTAGGAGCGGCCGGATGCGGACAGCTCGATCGCGGACCGCGCACCCCGTGCTCTGGGCCGGATGCGCCGCGCTCACCGCTGGCGCGGTGCTGTGCGTCCTCGGCTGGTACGGCGTCTCCGGCGAGCGCTTCGCCGAACGGCAGGTGCCCTACCTGGCCTCCTGCACGGTGCCCGGTGCGGCCCTGATCGTCGCGGGCGCGGTGCTGCTCGCCCAGGGACGCGGCGCGGCGGCCGCGGCGCGCGCCGAGGAGCTGTACGGACTGCTGGTGGCGGCCGGACCCGCCGGGTCCGGCGAGGCGGAGCCGCCGGTGACCGCTGCGGTGGCCGTCAGCGCCGAGTTGGCGATGGTGCCCGGCGGGACGCTCTGGCACCGCGCGGACTGCCCCCTGGTCAGCGGCAAGCCCGAGGCGGTCCCGGTGGATTCGGGGGTGCTCGCGGGCGGCGAGCTGCGGCCCTGCCCGATCTGCGAACCGCCCGGACCCGGCCGGGAAGGCTGATGGGGTCCCTGACGTACGACCTCACGCTGGCCGGGCTCTCGGTGGGGGCCGCCGCCGCCCTCACCGGCATCGGACTCGTCGTCACCTACCGGGCGACGGGCGTGCTCAACCTTGCGCACGGGGCCGTCGCCATGGTCTGCGCGTACCTGCTGCGGCAGTTGACGGTCGAGTGGCACTGGCCGCTCGGGCTCGCCGCGGCGGTGACGCTGCTGCTGGTGGCGCCCGGCATCGGCGTCGCCCTGGAGCGCTTCGTCTTCCGCCCGCTGTCCGTCCTGGGCGGCGATCCGGGCCGGACCCTGGTCGCCTCCCTCGGCGTCTTCGTGCTGCTGGTCGGCGGGGCGGTGCTGGTGTGGGGCACCGGGGCGCGCGACGACGCGCCGGCGCTGCTGCCCGGGCGGCCGTGGGAGCCGTGGGCCCAGCTCGCCGCGGTCGTGCTCCTCGCGGCGGGCGTCGGGGCGGTCACCCGCCGCACGCGCTTCGGGCGTCAGCTGCGGGCCGTCGTCGACGACCGGGCGCTCGCCTCGCTCAGCGGCGTCGACGCGGACCGGGTGGCCGCCGCGGGCTGGGCGTTCGGCTCGTTCACGGCCGGTCTGACGGGCGTGCTGCTCGCCTCCCAGGTGCGTCTCGACCCGTACGGCCTGCCGCTGCTCGTCATGGAGGTGGTCGCGGTGGCGGTGGCCGCGCGGATGCGCAGTCTGCCGGTCGTCGTGGCGGTGGCCCTGGGCATCGGGATCGCGCAGAGCCAGCTCACCCGGCTGCACCCGCAGGGCCACGCGGAACCGCTGCTCCAGGCCATCGGCGCGAACCTCTTCGTGGTCGCACTGCTCGTCACCGCCCTCGCCCTGCCGGGCGTGGGCGAACGGCCGGGAGGCGGCGAACGGCCGGGGGGCGGTGGTCGGCCGGGGGGCGGTGGCAGGCTCGGGGGCGGTGAGCGGCCCGGGGGCGGTGAGCGGCCCGGGGGCGGTGGCAGGCTCGGGGGCGGTGAGCGGCCCGGGACCGGTGACCGGCACTGCATCGGTGACCGGCACGGGACTGGTGGCCGGCACGGGACCGACAGCCGCCCCGGGACCGACAGCCGGCCCGGGACCGGCGAGCGGCCCGGCATCGGCGACCGGCTCAGGACTGGTGGCCAGCCCAGGACTGGTGGCCAGCCCGGGACCGGTGGCCGGCCCGGGACCGGCGAGCGCGACGGCCTTCCGCGCAGCGCCTCCGCGCGCGCGGGGACGCCGTCCTGGGTGTGGCCGGTCGCCGCGGTCCTCTTCCTCCTGCCGCTCGGCTTCGCGGGCTCCGACCTGCACACGTCGCTACAGGTGCCGGCGCTCGGGGTGGCACTGCTCTCCCTGGTCGTGGTGACCGGCCGCGGCGGCCAGATCTCCCTGGGGCAGGCCGCGTACGCGGGTCTGGGCGCCCTGTTCACGGCGCTGCTCGCGGCGGGCCGCTTCCCCGGTCTGCCGCGCCTGCCCGAACTGGGCGCGCTCGCCGCCGCCGTCCTCCTGGTCGCCCCGCTGGGCCTGCTCACCGGCCGGCCGGCGATCGGCCGCCGCGGGCTCGCCCTGGCGCTGGCCACGTTCGCCGTCGGGGTGGGCGTGAGCCGCTTCGTCCTCGCCCAGCCGTATGCGACGGCCGGGCTCGCACTCGGCCGCCCGGCGGGCTTCGACGGTGACCGCGCCTTCTATCTGCTCGAACTGGCCCTGCTCACCGCCGCGTTGCTCGTCGTGCTCGGTCTGCGCCGGGGGCGGGCTGGCCGCGCCCTGGCCGCGCTGCGGGACCACGAGGAGGGCGCGTCGGCGGCGGGGGTGCCCGTGCCCGCCCTGAAGCTGACGGCCTTCGTCACGGGCGCCGCGCTCGCCGCGCTGGGCGGCGGGATGCTCGGCATGGGTCTGCGCGCCTTCGACCCGGGCGCCTACGACCCCGTCCGCGGCCTGCTCTGGTTCGCCGCGGTCGTCGTCCTCGGCGCCGACGACGTCCTCGGGGCGCTGCTCGCCGCGGCCCTGGTGGTCGGCCTGGACGCCGGTACCCGAGGCGGCGTCGCGGCCGCCGTCATCGGCCTCCTCGCGCTCCTGACCGGCCGCTTCCCCGACGGCCTGTACGGTGCCCTGCGCACCGCGGCGGCCCGCCTCGCCCCACCGCGGGAACCCGCTCTGACGCCCCGCGGTGAACGCCTGCGCGACCACTTGCACGACCGCCTGCCCGGCCTTTCGCAACCGCGGCCGGCCTGCCCGGCGGACGCCAAGGCACCCGGCGGTGGGGGCGACGGGCCTCCATCGCCCCCGCCGCCGCACCCCGTACTCCTGCTGCCGCCCCCACCCGCTCCCCCGGGCGTCGTCCTGCGCGCCCGCCGTCTCCAGGTGCGGTACGGGGGTCTCAGCGCGCTCGGCGGAGTCGATCTCGAGGTGCGGTCCGGGCAAGTCACGGCCGTCGTGGGGCCCAACGGGGCCGGGAAGAGCACGCTGTTCCACTGCCTGGCCGGGACCGTGCGGCCGGGCGCGGGAAGCGTGCTGTACGGCGCACGGGACATCACCCGGCTCCCGGCGCACGCCCGCACGCGCCTCGGCCTCGCACGGACCTTCCAGCGCCTGGCCGTCTTCCCGACGCTGACCGTGGCCGAGAACGTGCGGGTGGGCGCGGAGCACGGACGCGTGAGCGATCCGGCGGCCGTCGGCCGTACGCTGCGGCTGCTCGGCCTCGACGGACCGGTGCGCGACCGGCCCGCGGCGGGGCTGCCGACGGGCACCCTGCGCCGGGTGGAGCTGGCCCGGGCGCTGGCCGGCTCGCCCCGGGTACTGCTCCTGGACGAGCCCGCCGCCGGGCTCGACGCCGACGAGGTGGCCGCCCTGGCCCGGCTGCTGCGGGCGCTCGCCGCGGACGGCACGGCACTGCTCGTGGTCGAGCACGACCTCGACCTGGTCGCCGGCCTGGCCGACACGGTGCACGTCATGACGGCGGGCCGGATCGTGACCTCGGGCCCGGCCGACCGAGTGGTCGAAAGCCTCGCGACGGCGGCGAAGCCGTGACCATCGCTCTCGCTCTGCTCCACGCGCGCGTGCGCTACGGCCCCCTGGAAGCCCTGCACGGCATCTCCCTCACCGCACCGGACCCCGGACTCACCGTGCTGCTGGGCCGCAACGGCTCCGGCCGCACGACCGTGCTGCGTGCGCTGGCCGGGACCGTGGCGCTGTCCGGCGGGTCCGTCGTCTGGGACGGTGTCGACGTGACCCGGCTGCCGCCGCACGTCCGGGCGCGCCGCGGGCTGTGTCTGGTACCGGAACGGCAGGCCGTCTTCGGCTCGCTCACGGTCCGGGAGAACCTGGAACTGGCGGCGGGCGGACGGGGCACGCGGGCCCCCGGGGCCGCCCTCGCCGCCTATCCGGAGCTGGGGCCGCTGCTCCCCCGCCGCGCCGGCACCCTCTCCGGTGGCGAGCGGCGCATGCTCGCCCTGTGCCGTGCCCTGCTGTCGCACGCGCGCGTGGTGCTCGTCGACGAGCCCGCCCAGGGCATGTCCCCGGCGGTCGCCGCCCGCACGTACGAGCTGCTGCGGGCGCTGGACGCCTGTGTCGTCGTCGCGGAACAGCGGCTGCCGCCCGCCCTGCGCGGGGCCGCGCGCCCGACGACGTACGTCCATGAACTGAGCCGTGGGGCGGTGGTGTTCAGCGGCGAGGCGGCCGAAGCGACCGCGGCGGCCCGGGCGGCGGGGCTGCCGGGGACGGTGGGCCCGCCGGGGACGGCGGACGGGGACCGGCCGGGACGCGGGCCCGGCCACGGCCGGGAAACGGCCGGGTGAAAGGCGTCGCGGGCCCGGGTTCGGCCGGTCCGCGCCGGCCCGTGGCTGCTCCCGGTGCGGTCGGGGCCGTACGGGCCGTTCCGTGGGAGGCCGCAGCCTCCGTGTGCCCCGGTCAGGGCCCCGTCCGGCGGGAGGACCGGGCGGGGCCCCGAGCCCCCGGGGCGGAGGGGGAACGGCTCAGACGTCGAGCCGCTGCCCCGGGACGATCAGATCGGGATCGGCGCCGACGACCGTCCGGTTGGCGCCGTAGAGCGCGCGCCAGCTCGTCCCGTACCGTGCCGCGATGCCGCTCAGCGTGTCGCCGTGGCGGACCGTGTAGTCGCCGCGCGACGCGCCGCGGTCGGTGTGCCCCTGCGACCGCGTCGGCGCCTGCACCGGTGCCGACTTGGGCACCGCCTTCTTCACCGCTCCGGCCCCCGAGGCGGCGGGCGCGCTCCCGTACGCCCCCGCCCGGACCGAGCAGACCGGCCACGCGCCCCACCCCTGCACGCGCTGCACCTTGGTGGCGACGGCGATCTGGGCGGACCTGGACGCCTGATCCGCCCTCGACGCGTAGGCCGTGCCGCCGAACCCCCGCCAGGTGGCGGCGGAGAACTGAAGCCCTCCGTAGTAGCCGTTTCCGGTGTTGATGTGCCAGTTACCACCGCTCTCGCACTGGGCGATGCGGTCCCACACTCCGCTGTCGGCCGCGGCGGCGTCGCCGGTCGCGGCAAGCAGTCCGAGCGGAGCGAGCAGTGCCGCACCGGCGAGGACCGCCGTCGTACGAGTCGTACGAGCCTTATGAGTGTTCTCGGCACATTCGGACATGTAACTCCCTCTCGAAGGACCCGGGGTCCCCCCAGAACGAAAGCGCGAGTCCCGTCGCGTACGACGCGGTCGTCGCGCTCCGTCCCGTCCGCCGGGCGTGGTGCGAGAGAGCCGGCTGTGCCGTGGTCGGCGGACGTTCCCGAGCGGTGCTCGTTGCACACGGCGGAGGAATTTAAGGACACGGCGGGTGGGCGACAACCAACTCATCGTCGGCCCAGGCCAATCCGCGATTACCGGGGGTATCGTCAGCTTCCGGCCACCCACTTCATTGCCTGATTTCCGGATTTGTCGGCCCGCTCACCCGCCGATCTGTGACTGAGGTCACCGTCTCAACTTCCTTGACAGTCCGAGTAGTTGGCATGGAGTGACGGATTCCGGGTCCGCCCTCACGCTGCGCGCCGGATGGTTCGATTCCGTTCGCCGTCGAGCGTGACTCCGGCCACAGATCGCCCGTTGTCATCTTCATGAACCGGGAATCCCCCGCGTTCATGGGCCGGGAGCCACCCGGCCTCCCCACGCACCGCATCCCGAGGAGCCACCCGTGCCGCGCATGCTCGACGTCAGCGACGACGTACGCGCCGAGATCGGCGACGAAGAAGCCGACCGGCTGCTCGCCGGAGAGAACGCCCCGGGCAGTTACGACTGCACGTCCTGCCGCACCCCGGGCGACTCGGAACAGGAGCGCACCAGCACGGTCCTGTTCATCGGCGACGAGACCGCAGTCCTCGCCTTCGCCCACGCCACCTGTCTGCCCTCCCAGGTCGTCCAGGTCACCGAGGAGCAGCTCCAGGGCGCCGTCCGCTCCATCGCCCCCGACCAGGGCCGGGTCGCGGGCGCGCCCGTCAAGGCCGTGCCCGAGCAGGCCGTGCTCGGGGTCACCAGCGGGCTCGTGCTGATCAACGGCGAGCTGCACCCGGCGCTCGTGGTCGAGCCCACCGGGCCCATCGTGCGCCCGGGCACGACCGGCACCGGCGACGACTTCCTGCCGCTCCTCATCGAGCAGGGCTTCATGCCGCTGACCGGGCTGGCCTCGGTGCCGTCCGTGCTGCACGGCTGGTCGGTGCTGCTCGCCATGGGCCAGCTCCACGCCGTGCTCCAGCCGGGCACCGGCGGCGGTTCACCGGTCGCCTGGTGGCAGGCGCACCAGCCGCTCCAGGTCACCGAGAGCTGGCGGTCGGCCGCCAACAAGCACCAGCAGGTGCTGCTGTTCGCGGCCCCGGCGGGCTCGATCGGCCGCCAGCCCCGCGAGGACCTGCTGCGCGACGCCCTCGACAAGGCCGCCGCCAACGGTCAGCTGGTCGCCGTGGCGATGCCCCTCGCGGGCACCTGAGCCTACCGCGCCCCGCGCGCGGACACACCCACGGCTCCCCCGGCACGCGCGCCGGGGGAGCCGTCGCGCTCGGGCACCCGGGCGGCACAGGGCGGCAGCAGAGCGCTTCGCACAGGACTCTTCCGGCCGCCCGGCCGCTCCCGCGAGAACCGGCCGCTCCCGCGAGAGCACGCGCCCCGCTCCCCCGTACGCCCCGCCCACGATCCGGCTGACCTGCGAATGCGGGCCGGCGGCCGCATCCGTTGGGCGGCGGGGTCGTTGGCACCTACGTGCACACCTACGACTCCTCCCGCCGCCGTCCCTTCCAGCCGATCCCGTCCGCGCGACCGTCCCAGGACTCCTCGGGCGTCTCCTCGGCCACACCGATCTACGACGCTCTGTACGCCGAGTGGGTCAGGTCCTTCCGGGCGCTGCCCGGCGACCGGCAGGGCGAGGAGGAGCTGGGTTTCACGGCCTTCGGCCACCGCCCGTACGGCACGGGTTCGTACCACCCGCACCACTCCTACAGCTCGTACAGCGCCTACAGCGCGGGCGCGCACTCCGCGCGCCAGGCCGGCGCACAGCACCAGCACGGGCATCAGCACGGACACGGACACGGGCACGGGAACCGGGCCGCCGGGCACGACGCGCAGCCCGGCCACACGGTGTCGGCCACCGCGATCTGGCAGCCGAACGCCCGGCAGCGCGGCAACAGCGCGCACCATGTCCCGGCCGCGCTGCCCCCGGCGCCCCGCCGGGAGCTCTGAGCCGGCGGCCGGCGCGCGCGGGACCGTACCTCAGGCCTCGGTCCCGCGCGCACCGCCGCGCTACTTCTTCCTGGCGCCGCGCTTCTCGCGCACCCGCACGGAGATGTGCAGCGGCGTGCCCTCGAAGCCGAACTCCTCGCGGAGCCTGCGCTCGATGAACCGCCGGTAGCCGTGCTCGATGAAGCCGGAGGAGAAGAGCACGAACCGCGGGGGCTTGGTGCCCGCCTGCGTACCGAAGAGGATGCGGGGCTGCTTGCCGCCCCGGATCGGGTGCGGATGGGCGGCGACCAGCTCACCGAGGAAGGCGTTCAGGCGGCCCGTCGGAACGCGGGTCTCCCAGCCGGCGAGCGCCGTCTCGATGGCGGGGACGAGCTTCTCCATGTGCCGTCCGGTGCGCGCCGAGACGTTGACCCGGGGCGCCCAGGCGATCTGGCCGAGCTCGGTCTCGATCTCCCGCTCCAGGTAGAAGCGGCGCTCCTCGTCCAGGGTGTCCCACTTGTTGAAGGCGAGGACGACCGCGCGGCCGGCTTCCACGGCCATGGTGACGATGCGCTGGTCCTGGACGGAGATGGTCTCGCTGGCGTCCAGCAGGATGACCGCGACCTCGGCCTTCTCGACCGCGGCGGCGGTGCGCAGCGAGGCGTAGTAGTCGGCGCCCTGCTGGAGGTGGACCCGCTTGCGGATGCCGGCCGTGTCGACGAACTTCCAGGTGATCCCGCCGAGCTCGATCAGCTCGTCGACCGGGTCGCGGGTGGTGCCCGCGAGCTCGTTGACGACGACGCGCTCCTCGTTCGCCACCTTGTTCAGCAGCGAGGACTTGCCGACGTTCGGGCGGCCGATCAGGGCGATGCGGCGGGGGCCGCCGACCGCGCCGCCGAAGGTCTGCGCGGGCGCCTCGGGCAGCGCCTCCAGGACGGCGTCCAGCATGTCGCCGGTGCCGCGGCCGTGCAGCGCGGAGACCGGGTGCGGCTCGCCGAGGCCCAGCGACCACAGGTACGAGGCGTCGGCCTCGCCGCTCGGGCCGTCGACCTTGTTGGCGCAGAGCACGACGGGCTTGCCCGCCTTGCGCAGCAGCCGGACCACGGCCTCGTCGGTGTCCGTGGCGCCGACCTTGGAGTCGACGACGAAGGCGACCGCGTCGGACGCCTCGATCGCGTACTCGGCCTGGGCGGCGACGGAGGCGTCGATGCCCAGCACGTCCTGCTCCCAGCCGCCGGTGTCGACGACCTTGAAGCGGCGGCCCGCCCACTCGGCCTCGTAGGTGACACGGTCGCGGGTGACGCCCGGCTTGTCCTCGACGACGGCTTCGCGGCGGCCGATGATGCGGTTCACCAGGGTCGACTTGCCGACGTTCGGGCGGCCGACGACGGCGAGCACCGGGAGCGGCCCGTGGCCGGCCTCCTCGATCGCGCCCTCGACGTCCTCGATGTCGAAGCCCTCTTCGGCGGCGAGCTCCATGAACGACGCGTACTCGGCGTCGCCAAGTGCCCCGTGCTCGTGCTCAGCCGAGCCGTCGGGCTGGATGTGGTCGTTCATGAAGTGCGTACCTCGTCGTTCATCGTGGTGATCGGTGGAGCGCCCCGGAGGCCGGGCCGGACGGTCCGGACATCCCGGGTGATCCACTACTCAAGTGTCGCTCAGTGCCCGTCGGGGCGCCCGGCCTTTTCCGTGCGGTCCGTCTCCGGTCCCGTGCGGTCCGTCTCCGTGCGGCCCGTCAGGCCTCTGGCGTGGTCCAGGTGCGTGCTCAGCCGCTTCTGGATGCGCAGGGTCGCCTCGTCCAGCGCCTTGCGCGTACGCCGTCCGCTGCCGTCGCCCGCGTCGAACGGGTCGCCGAAGACGACGTCGACCCGGCTCCGCAGCGGCGGCAGCCCCTTTATCAACCGGCCGCCGCGCCCGGAACTTCCCAGCACCGCCACGGGGACGACCGGGGCGCCGCTGCGCACGGCGAAGTAGGCGAGACCGGCCCGCAGCGAGGCGAAGTCGCCCTCGCCCCGGGTGCCCTCGGGGAAGATGCCGAGGACCCCGCCCTGGTCGAGGACGCCGAGGGCCCGGGTGATCGCGGTGCGGTCGGTGCCCGTCCGGTCCACCTTGACCTGCCCGATGCCGAGCAGGAAGGGGTCGAGCGGGCCGACGAACGCCTCCTTCTTGATCAGGAAGTGCGTCGGCCGGGGCGCCACGCCCATGACCATCGGGCCGTCGATGTTGTGCGAGTGGTTCACGGCCAGGATCGCCGGGCCGGTCGCGGGCACCTTCCAGGCGCCCAGGACGCGCGGCTTCCACAGCCCGTACATCAGGCCGACGCCGATGCGGCGCCCGACCTCGGCGCCCCGCACGGAAGGAGCGTCGCCCGCCGCGCGGCCGCGCCCTTCGCGACCGCTCACTTCGCGGCCCGCTTCTCCTCGACGAGGGTGACGACGCACTCGATGACCTGCTGGAGCGTGAGGTCGGAGGTGTCCACCTCGACCGCGTCGTCCGCCTTGGCGAGCGGAGAGGTCTTGCGGGTGGAGTCGGCCGCGTCGCGCTTGAGCAGCGCCTCGCGGGTCTGCTGGACGTCGGCGCCCTTCAGCTCGCCGCTGCGGCGGGCGGCCCGCGCCTCCGGGGAGGCGGTGAGGAAGATCTTCAGGTCGGCGTCGGGGAGCACCGTCGTACCGATGTCGCGGCCCTCGACGACGATCCCGGCCGGTGCGGCGGCGGCGATCGAGCGCTGGAGCTCGGTGACCCGGGTCCGCACCTCGGGCACCGCGCTGACCGCGCTGACCTTGGAGGTGACCTCCTGGGTGCGGATCGGTCCGGCGACGTCGGTGCCGTCGACGCTGATGGTCGGCGCGGACGGGTCGGTACCGGAGACGATCTCCGGCTTCCCGGCGACGGCGGCGATCGCGGTGGGGTCGGTGATGTCTATCCCGTTGGCCACCATCCACCAGGTGATCGCCCGGTACTGGGCGCCGGTGTCCAGGTAGCTCAGCCCCAGCTGCGCGGCCACGGCCTTCGAGGTGCTCGACTTGCCCGTGCCGGAGGGGCCGTCGATGGCGACAATCACTGCCGGGGCGGTCCGGGCGGCGCTTTCCACGGTGGCGGACACCTTCCTGGTACGGGGTGGAGGTCTGTGCGGGGCACGAACGCGCCCCGCACAAGGTTACTGGCTCCGCCGCCCCCTCCTCACGGCCCGTCCCAGGGCCCCCGCCGGGCCGGGCCGTCCCAGGGGCCCCGCGCCGGGCGCGGCCGGGCAGGCGTCCCGGGCGACCGCTACTGCCGCAGCGCCCAGCCCCGCTCCCGCAGGGCCGCGCTCAGCACCGGTGCCGCCTGCGGCTCCACCATGAGCTGCATCAGACCGGCCTGCTGACCGGTGGCGTGCTCGATGCGCACGTCCTCGATGTTGACCCCGGCCCGGTCCGCGTCCGCGAAGATCCGGGCGAGCTGGCCGGGCTGGTCGTCGATGAGGACGACCACGACGTCGTACGCGCGCGGCGCCGAACCGTGCTTCCCGGGGACGCGGACCTGGCCCGCGTTGCCCCGGCGCAGGACGTCCTCGATGCCGGTGACGCCCTCCTGGCGCTTGGCCTCGTCGGAGGATTGCAGGGCGCGCAGCGCGCGGACCGTCTCGTCGAGGTCGGCGGAGACGTCGGCGAGGACGTCGGCGACCGGGCCCGGGTTCGCGGACAGGATGTCGATCCACATCGCGGGGTCCGAGCCGGCGATGCGGGTCACGTCGCGGATGCCCTGCCCGCACAGCCGTACCGCCGACTCCTCGGCGTGCTGAAGGCGGGCGGCGACCATGTTGGCGACCAGGTGCGGCATGTGCGAGATCAGCGCCACCGCCCGGTCGTGGGCGTCGGCGTCCATGACGACCGGGACGGCCCGGCAGTGCGACACCAGCTCCAGGGCGAGGTTGAGCACGTCGGTGTGCGTCTCGCGGGTCGGCGTCAGCACCCAGGGGCGCCCCTCGAAGAGGTCGGCGGTGGCGGCCAGCGGACCCGACTTCTCGCGGCCCGACATGGGGTGCGTGCCGATGTACGCGGACAGGTCGAGGCCGAGCGTCTCCAGTTCGCGGCGCGGTCCGCCCTTGACGCTGGCCACGTCGAGGTAGCCGCGGGCGGCGCCGCGCCGCACGGCGTCCGCGAGCGTGGCGGCGACGTGGGCCGGCGGCGCGGCGACGATCGCGAGGTCGACGGGGCCCTCGGGCGCCTCGTCCGTTCCCGCGCCCAGCGCGGCGGCCGTCCTGGCCTGCTCCGGGTCGTGGTCGGCGAGGTGGACGACGACACCGCGCCGGGCCAGCGCGAGCGCCGCCGAGGTGCCGATCAGGCCGGTTCCGATGACGAGCGCGGTTCTCACTGGGCGATGTCCTTGCGCAGGGCGCCCGCGGCGCCCAGGTAGACATGGGCGATGTCGGCGCGCGCCCGGTCGGACTCGATGTGCGCGAGGACCCGTACAACCCGGGGCATGGCGCCCGCGATGTCCAGTTCCTGGGCGCAGATCAGCGGCACGTCGACGATGCCGAGCTTGCGGGCGGCGGCGGCCGGGAAGTCGCTGTGCAGATCGGGTGTCGCGGTGAACCAGATGCTGATCAGGTCGTCCGCGGTCAGCCCGTTCCGTTCGAGGATGGCGGTGAGCAGCTCGCTGACCTGCTCGTCCATGTGCCCGGCCTCGTCCCGCTCGAGTTGCACGGCGCCCCGGACCGCTCGTACCGCCACGGTGATGCTCCTCGCTGATGTACGTACACGACTCGCCCACCAGCGTAGTCAGCCCGCCGGGGGCCGGGGCGGGGCGCCCGCCTGCCGAGACGGCGACCGGGACCGCCGGCCCGCACGAGCCGGCCGCCCGTCCGCCGGGCCCGGTCCGCCGATTCGCCTGGAACATCCGCTTCCGCCACTTGTGACGGGAACGCGTCCGTGCGCCTCTGGACTCCGGGGCCCGCGTCCGCTGTCATGGCAGGAGGCTTGTGGCGGGTGAGCGCGCGGCCCCGCCCGCGGCGCACGGTCCGACCGGGGGGATATCCATGCGACGTTCCGCACCCCTTCTCACCCTGCTCACCGGACTGGTGCTCGGCCTGGTGCTGCTGACGCTCAACGCGACGACGGGGACCAGAGCCTCGTCGTCCGCGCGGGAGGCGTCGCCGGGCCAGGCGGCGTCCCGGAGTCCGGCGGCGTCCCGGAGTCCGGCGGCCTCACCCTCAGGGAGCGCGTCCCCGTCGCGGAGCGTTCCGGCCAACGCGGACTACGCGGGCCGCACCGACGACGACACCTCGGCGGTCGCGGTCTCGATGCGCGGCGGCCGGGCGATCGCCTACTTCTGCGACGGCCGCGACCAGGAGTCCTGGCTGAAGGGCGACGTCGAGGACGACGGCGGCATGCGGCTCACCGGCAAGAACGGCGGCGTGCTGAACGGCACGCTGGAGGAGGGCAGGCGCATCCGCGGCACCGTGGACCTGAACGGCACGCGGTACGGCTTCACCGCCGACAAGGCGATCAAGCCGTCCGGGCTGTACCGGGCGACCGCCACCGTGCGCGGCGCGCTGGTCGACAGCGGCTGGGTGGTGCTGCCCGGCGGCGGCCAGGTGGGCATCACCAAGCGCGACGGCAGGCCGGGGCCCGCGCCGAGGATCGACCCGGAGACCGGCGCCGTGACGATCGACGGCGAACGGCTCACGGCCCGCCCCGTCACCCCCTGACCGACACCGCCCGTCCGCCCGTACGACGCCCGTCCGCCCGTACGACGTCCATCCGCCCGCACACCGCCCATCCGTCCGTCCGTTCTCCCGCAGGGAGCCGTCGATGACCGTGGACCCCAACGCCGCCACGCAGGACTTCCCCTCGCCCGAGCCCGCACGCCGCGAACCGGGGGCGGCCCGCTATCTCGTCCCGGCCCTGGTCGCCGCCGCGGTCGCGGTCGGGCTCGGCGTCTACGGCAAGGTCCACGACCCGGCCGGCACCGCCTTCAATCTCGCCGGGTTCAGCAGTACCGGCGCGGTGAAGTCGTGGCTGGCGACGGCGGCGACCGGCTGCGCGGTGGTCCAGGTGGTCTCGGCCCTCATGCTGTACGGCAGACTGCCGGGCCCGGGCTGGGCACCGGCGCTGCACCGCTGGTCGGGCCGGGCGGCGTTCCTGCTGGCGGTGCCGGTCGCCGTGCACTGCCTCTACGCCTTCGGCTACCAGGACCACGAGCCGCGGGTGCTGTGGCACTCGCTGCTCGGCTGCTTCTTCTTCGGCGCGTTCAGCGCCAAGATGCTGCTGCTCCGCTCGGAGCGGCTGCCCGGCTGGCTGCTGCCGGTCGTCGGCGGGCTGGTCTTCACCGTGCTCACGGTGGTCTGGCTGACGTCGGCGCTCTGGTTCTTCCGCACGTTCGGGGTGACGACATGACGTTCGGGGTGACGACATGACGGACTCACCGATCCGACCGGCGCGGCGGCGGGCGGTGCTCGCGGCGGGCGCCGCGGCCCTGCTCGCCGGATGCGCGGGATGCAGCGAGTACGGCGACGAGGAGGGCGACAGCCGGCCGGCGCCGCCCGCCGAACCGTCCGGGGGCGCCTCCGGCAGCCCCGCCGGTGAGGAGATCGCCAGGACCGACGACGTCCCGGTCGGCGGCGGCACCGTCCTGAAGGAGCGGAAGATCGTGGTCACCCAGCCGGAGGCGGGCCGGTTCAGGGCCTTCTCGGCGGTCTGCACGCACGCGGGCTGCACGGTGGACAGCGTCTCGGGCGGCACCATCAACTGCCCCTGCCACGGCAGCAAGTACCGCCTCGACGACGCCTCGGTGGCCGGGGGCCCGGCCCCGCGCCCGCTGCCACCGGAGCGGATCACGGTGAGCGGAAATTCGATTCGCCGGGCGTGAACGGGCGCATACCCTCCCGACCATGCGACCCGAGGATCTTGTGCGTGACCACACCGTCTACGCGTGCGTGGCCGGCTCCCGCGCCTTCGGCCTGGCCACGGACGGCAGCGACACGGACCGCCGGGGCGTGTTCCTCGCGCCCGCGCCGCTCTACTGGCGGTTCGAGAAGCCGCCGACCCATGTCGAGGGTCCGGCCGAGGAACAGTTCAGCTGGGAACTGGAGCGGTTCTGCGAGCTCGCCCTGCGCGCCAACCCCAACATCCTGGAGTGCCTGCACTCCCCGCTCGTGGAGCGGATCGACGACACGGGCCGCGAACTGCTCTCCCTGCGCGGGGCCTTCCTCTCGCGCCGCGCCCACGAGACCTTCGTCCGGTACGCGTGGGGCCAGCGCCGGAAGCTGGAGGCCGACGTCCGCCAGTACGGCGCGCCGCGCTGGAAGCACGCCATGCACCTGCTGCGGCTGCTCATGAGCTGCCGCGACCTGCTGCGCACCGGCACCCTGACGGTCGACGTCGGCGAGCAGCGCGAGCCGCTGCTCGCGGTCAAGCGCGGCGAGGTCCCGTGGTCGCGGTGCGAGACCTGGATGTCCCGCCTCGCGGCGGAGGCCGACGAGGCGGCCGGGCGCAGCCCGCTGCCCGCGGAGCCCGACCACGCGCGCGTGGAGGACTTCCTGTTCCGCACGCGGCGCGCCTCGGTCCGCTGAAGAAACCGTGGATCCCGTGCGGGGCGTCGTCCTCCGGGAGCCGGCGGGTGCGCGGCCGGCTCCCGGAGGGACGCCCCCCGGAGTGACGACCCGCCGGAGGGGCTCCCCTGTGTCCTCCGGCGGGCCAGTCGTGGCTTCTCACTCGTATCCGTCGCGGCTCAGGAGTCCCAGAGCGCGCCCAGCGACATCAGGTCGCTCTGGTACTCGATCCGGTCGGCCCACTCGCGCGGCCAGGCGTCCGAGCCGTGGTACGCGCCCGCGAACGCGCCCGTCAGACAGGCGATGGAGTCGGAGTCGCCCGAGGTGCAGGCGGCCCGCCGCAGCGCGGTGACGGGTTCGTCGACGAACTGGAGGAAGCACAGCAACCCGGTGACCAGGGCCTCCTCCGCGATCCAGCCGCCGCCGGTGGCCAGGCACGGGTCGCTCTCCGGCGAGACGGTGGCCAGGGCGTGCCGCAGCTGGTCGAGCGCGTCCAGGCACTCGTCCCAGCCACGGGAGATGAAGTGCTCCGGCGTGGGGTCCTGGGAGCGGTTCCAGAGGTCACCGAGCCAGCGGGCGCGGTAGCGGGTGCGGTTCTCGTAGGCGTACGAGCGCAGCCGTCCGACCAGGCCCAGCGGCTCGACGCCCTGCACCAGCAGCCGTACCGCGTGCGCGGTGAGGTCGGAGGCGGCGAGCGCCGTCGGGTGTCCGTGGGTGAGCGCGGCCTGCAACTGGGCGGCGCCCGAGCGCTGTTCGTCGCTCAGCCCCTTGATGAGGCCCAGCGGCGCGACGCGCATGTTCGCCCCGCAGCCCTTGGAGTTGATCTGGCTGGCGTACTGCCAGGGCAGGCGCTCCTCGGCGAGCAGGTCGCAGGCGACCAGGCAGGTGCGGCCGGGCGCGCGGTTGTTCTCCGGGGACACGGACCAGGCGACGAATTCCCGGCGCACGGCCCGCTCCAGGGACTCGGCGCCGAGCGGCCCGCGGTCCATCGCCGTACGCAGCCCGCGGGCCAGCGCCAGCGTCATCTGGGTGTCGTCCGTGACGAGCGCGGGCTCGGGCAGCCGCATCTGCCGCCAGGGCCCGCACTTGGCGAGGATGGCGGGCACCGAGTTGAACTCGGTCGGGAAGCCGAGGGCGTCGCCGAGCGCGAGGCCGAGCAGGGAACCGGTGGCACCGCGCTTGGTGAGCGTCCGGGTCGTCGTCGTGGTCATGAGTGCCGTCCTTCCGGTGTGGGACGCAGCAGGGGCGGATGCAGTGCGGTGGCGCCGGCCGCGCGGTAGAGCGCGGCCGGCTTTCCGCGGCCGCCGGTCAGGCGCGCGGCGCCCGGCACCGGTTCGACGAAGCCCGGCGTGGCGAGGACCTTCCGCCGGAAGTTGGGCCGGTCGAGCACGGTGCCCCACACGGTCTCGTAGACCTGCTGCAACTCGCCGAGGGTGAACTCGGGCGGGCAGAAGGTCGTGGCGAGGGTGGTGTATTCGAGCTTGGCGCCGACGCGGTCGTGGGCGTCGGCGAGGATCGTGTCGTGGTCGAAGGCGAGCGGGCCGAGGGAGTCGAACCGCAGCCAGCGGGCCAGCGCGGCGTCACCGCCGCCGCGCGGCTCGGGCGGGTCGGGCAGCAGCGCGGCGAAGGCCACGGAGACGACGCGCATCCGCGGGTCGCGGCCGGGCTCGCTGTACGTGCGCAGCTGCTCCAGGTGGAGTCCGGAGACGTCCGCCAGGCCGGTCTCCTCGGCGAGCTCGCGCCGGGCCGCCGCCTCGGCCGACTCGTGCGGCAGGACGAAGCCGCCGGGCAGCGCCCAGCAGCCCGCGTACGGTTCCTGGCCCCGCTCGATCAGCAGTGCCTGGAGCACACCCGCGCGGATCGTGAAGACGGCGAGGTCGACGGTGACGGCGAAGGGCTCGAACGCGTACTTGTCGTAGCCCTCGGGCGCGCTGCCGTCGGACACCAGCCCCTCCCAGGTACGCACGCCGCCCACCTCCCGCTTAATAGTCAGAGTGACCAATAGTCATCTCGACTATAAAGAGAATGCCGTACGGGCACAAGCCTTCGGGCCCGGAAATTCGGGCCGGGCATCAGGACGTCACCCGCGACCGGGCCGGGAGAGCCCCCACACGCGCTTCTCCCGGCCCGCGGGACGGGGCGGGCCCCGTACGGCACCCCAGGCGCTCCGCGCCCGCCTCGTCCGCCCTCACGGCCTCGCGACCGCAGAAAGCCGTCGGCCGGTCCCGGGGCAGTCCCGGAACCGGCCGAAGGATGGCGTCTCTGCGCCCGTGGCGCCCGTGGCGCCCGCAGGCGACTACAGATCGACCTCGCGCATCAGCATGCCGACCTCGGTGTTCGACAGCCGGCGCAGCCAGCCCGACTTCTGGTCGCCGAGGGTGATCGGCCCGAAGGCGACACGGACCAGCTTGTCGACCGGGAAGCCGGCCTCCGCCAGCATGCGCCGCACGATGTGCTTGCGGCCCTCGTGCAGGGTCACCTCGACCAGGTAGTTCTTGCCGGTCTGCTCGACGACCCGGAAGTGGTCCGCGCGCGCGTAGCCGTCCTCGAGCTGGATGCCGTCCTTGAAGCGCTTGCCCAGGTCGCGCGGGATGGGCCCGACGATGTGCGCGAGGTAGGTCTTCTTCACGCCGTACTTCGGGTGGGTGAGCCGGTGGGCCAGCTCACCGTGGTTGGTGAGCAGGATGACGCCCTCGGTCTCGGTGTCGAGCCGCCCGACGTGGAAGAGCCGGGTCTCCCGGTTGGTCACGTAGTCGCCGAGGCACTGGCGCCCCTCCGGGTCCTCCATGCTGGAGACGACGCCCGCGGGCTTGTTCAGCGAGAAGAACTGGTACGACTGCGTGGCCACCGTCAGCCCGTCGACCTTGATCTCGTCGTTCCGGGGGTCGACGCGCAGCCCCTGCTCGAGGACGATCTCGCCGTTGACCTCGACCCTGGCCTGCTCGACCAGTTCCTCGCAGGCGCGCCGCGAACCGTAGCCCGCGCGGGCCAGCACCTTCTGAAGCCGCTCGCCCTCCTGCTCGGCGCCCGGGAAGGTCTTCGGCGTCTTCACGTCCTGCTTGTCCGCGTACCGCTCCCGGTTGCGCTCCTCGGTCCGCGCCTCGTACTCGCGGGAGCGCGAGGGCGTCGTACGGCCGCCGCCCTGCCGGCTCTGCTTGGGGCCGCCCTTGGCGCCGCCGCGCGCGGAGCCGCCGCGCCCGGACTTGGGTCCGTCCTGGGTGCCGCCGGGGCCCACGTCGTAGCGGCGCTCCTCGGGGCGGGGCTTCCCGGCGCGCTTCTGCTTGTCGTCGCGCTGGTTCCCGGCCCCCCGGTAGTTCCCGCGTCCGCTGCTGTTCCTGCCGCTACCGCTGCCGCTGCTTCGCATCAAAGTTCCGTCTGGTCGTCTGCGTCGTCTGTCCCCGGCGCATCGGGCGCGTCCGGATCGAACGACGGAACGCCTTCCTGCGTCTCGGCCTCGATCGCGTCCGCCTCGGGGAGGAAGGGCGCGAGCTCGGGGAGCTCGTCAAGACCGCGCAGGCCCATCCGCTCCAGGAAGTAGTTCGTCGTCGTGTACAGGATCGCACCTGTTTCGGGTTCCGTGCCCGCCTCCTCGACCAGACCCCGCTGGAGGAGGGTGCGCATCACGCCGTCGCAGTTCACCCCGCGCACGGCCGACACCCGGGAGCGGCTGACCGGCTGGCGGTAGGCGACCACCGCGAGCGTCTCCAGGGCGGCCTGGGTGAGCCGGGCCTGCTGGCCGTCCAGCACGAAGCGCTCCACGGCGGTGGCGTACGCGGGCCGGGTGTAGAACCGCCAGCCGCCCGCGACGAGCCGCAGCTCGAAGCCGCGCCCCTGCACGGTGTACTCGTCGGCCAGCTCGCGCAGCGCGTCCGCGATCTGCCGCTTCGGCCGCTCCAGGATCTTCGCGAGGTGCTCCTCGGTCGCGGGCTCGTCCACGACCATGAGGACGGCCTCCAGCGCGCCCCGGAGATCGAGGGCCGCGACCCCGTCCGCCTCCGCCGGCGCCCCGCCGGCCCCGCTCGCCCCGCCGGTCAGCTCGCTCACGCCTTCTCGCCCTTCCCGTCCCGCTTCCCGTCCCGCTTCCCGTCCCGTCCGGCCGCCTCGGGGTCCTCCGGCGGCCGGTCGAACTCGTCGGTCACCTTCGGCTGCTCGTCGCCGTCCCCGCCGGTCCAGCGCACCAGCAGCTCCCCGAGGGCGTCCTCCTGGTCGAGGGCCACCGCCTTCTCCCGGTACAGCTCCAGCAGGGCGAGGAACCGGGCGACGACGGTCAGGGTGTCGTCGGTGTCCTCGACCAGCACCCGGAAACTCGCCTCTCCCAGCTCCCGCAGCCGCGCGACCACGAGCTCCGCCTGCTCGCGCACGCTGACCAGCGGCGCGTGGATGTGATCGACGTACACCTGCGGCTTGGGCTTGGGCTGCATCGCCTTGACCGCGAGTCTCGCGAACCCTTCGGCGCCGATGCTGATGACGACCTCGGGGAGCAGGGCGGCGTGCTGGGGCTCGAGACCGACGGTACGCGGGTAGCGGCGGGCCTCTTCCGCCAGCCGCCCGTTGAAGATGTCCGCGATCCGTTTGTACGCGCGGTACTGAAGGAGCCGCGCGAACAGCAGGTCCCGCGCCTCCAGGAGGGCCAGGTCCGCCTCGTCCTCGACCTGGGCGGCGGGCAGCAGCCGTGCGGCCTTGAGGTCGAGCAGCGTGGCGGCGACGACCAGGAACTCGGTCGTCTGGTCGAGGTCCCAGTCGGGGCCCATCGCCCGGATGTGCGCCATGAACTCGTCGGTCACCTTGGACAGGGCGACCTCGGTGACGTCCAGCTTGTGCTTCGAGATGAGCTGGAGCAGCAGGTCGAACGGCCCCTCGAAGTTCGACAGCCGCACCTTGAAGACACCGTCACCGGCGTCGTCGTCACCGGCGTCGTCGTCGCTCTCGTCAGGAGCCGTGACTGTCTCAAGAACCGGAGAGGGCACTTCCGGAGCGGGCACCTCCGGAACGGGCGTCTCCGGAACGGGCGTCTCGGGGACAGGCACCTCGGGAGCGGGCGCCTCCGGAGCGGGTACCTCGGCGGTCGATGCCGGCGGCCGGGCGACCGGAGCGGGAAGCGCGGCTCCCGGGCCCCGCCCCAGCACGCGCCGGCGGCCGGACGGACCGGGGGCCGGGACAGAGGCGTCGTTCGAGGTCATAGCCGTCGCAGGCTACCGCTACCGCCCGCGAAGCCGTCGTACGAGGATGCTCGCGTCCCCGCGGGACTCCAGATCGGCGAGGACCACGGCGACCGCCTCGCGGACGATGCGCCCGCGGTCGACGGCGAGACCGTGCTCGCCGCGGAGCACCAGCCGGGCGTGCTCCAGGTCCATGAGCTCCTCGGCGGAGACGTACACCGTGATCTTCTCGTCGTGCCGCTCGCGGCCGCTCGGGCGGCGCGCGGCGGCCCTGCCGCGCTTGGTGCGGGGCTGGGCGGCTCCGGAGCCCTCCTGCGGCGCCTGGCGCCGTCCGGAGCGTTCCGGGGCCGCCTGGCGGCTGCGGGACTCGCCCGCGTCGGTCGTCTCGGCCTCGGCGGCGACGTGTTCGTCGCCCTCGCCGTCGCCGCCCTGTACGGGCACCGAGTGCGGCGCGTCCTCCGCCGCCGCTGCCGGGTCGCTCTCCCCCGCGGGTGCCGGCACCCTGGCCTCGCCATTGGTCCGGCGCGAGGGCGTGGACGCCTGGAGCGCCATTCCCCCGGTGGTACGGAACAGTTCGTCGGCCCCCGGCAGACTCACTCGGCGTGACACCGGGCGAGCACCTCCCTGGCGAGCTGGCGGTAGGCGGCGGCACCGACGGAGTTGGAGGCGTACGTCGTGATCGGTTCACCGGCGACCGTGGTCTCCGGGAAGCGCACCGTGCGGCCGATCACCGTGTGGTAGACGTGGTCGTCGAAGGCCTCGACGACGCGGGCGAGCACCTCACGGCTGTGCACCGTGCGCGAGTCGTACATGGTGGCGAGGATGCCGTCGAGCTCCAGCTCGGGGTTGAGCCGCTCCTGGACCTTCTCGATGGTCTCGGTGAGCAGCGCGACACCGCGCAGCGCGAAGAACTCGCACTCCAGCGGCACGATCACCTTGTGGGCCGCCGTCAGGGCGTTCACGGTGAGCAGGCCGAGCGAGGGCTGACAGTCGATCACGATGTAGTCGTAGTCGGCCATCAGGGGCTTGAGCGCCCGCTGGAGGGTGGACTCGCGCGCGACCTCGGAGACGAGCTGCACCTCGGCGGCGGAGAGGTCGATGTTGCTCGGCAGCAGGTCCATGTTCGGGACCGCCGTCTTCAGGAGCACTTCGTCGGCCGCCATGCCCCGCTCCATGAGCAGGTTGTAGACGGTGAGGTCGAGCTCCATGGGGTTGACGCCGAGGCCCACCGAGAGCGCGCCCTGCGGGTCGAAGTCGACGAGCAGGACCCGGCGTCCGTACTCCGCGAGCGCGGCGCCCAGGTTGATGGTCGACGTCGTCTTGCCGACGCCGCCCTTCTGGTTGCACATCGCGATGATCTTCGCGGGACCGTGGTCGGTCAGCGGGCCCGGGATCGGGAAGTACGGCAGCGGGCGGCCGGTCGGGCCGATGCGCTCGCGGCGCTGGCGCGCGGCGTCGGGCGCGAGCGTGGCCGCGTACTCGGGGTCGGGCTCGTACTCTGCGTCGGGGTCGTAGAAGTGCCCTTCGGGCAGTTCGTCGTAGTCGGCGAAGTGGGTGTGGTTCTCGCCACTTCCGTTGCCGGCCATGGCGTTCACGTGATGGCCATCCATGCTTTGGTGTGCTGGCTGGGTCAGCCCTGCTTTGTGGTGACTTCGGTGGGCTGCGAAGGTGCGGACAGCGACGGAGCCGACAACCTCGGGCCCCGTCGAGCTCTGGCCCTGTGCCGGCGCTCCTGGTTGACCACCCCCGGGAGTAAATGTCGACTCATTCACAAGTCGTCTTACCTCCTTGGTGACCAGGAAACTTCTAGATAGGTCAGCGTGGCACCATGCCGACGGTTGGCGACTCTATGGCGTGTCACCGGTCCGCAGCAACACAATCCACCGGACCCGGCCCGATGTGTCGGCAACCGAACAACCCTCTGTCAAGGGCGTAAGGCCGTCGCACAGCAGGATTCACGGGTGTGCGAATCGGTGGAAGAGTTACGTTCGAGGCGAGTTGAACGTGTGTCGCAAAGTGACCGGACACACACCGGCCGGACCTTGTCGGGCAAGGTCCGGCCGGGTGCGTGATGTTGACGACCTGTGTTGACGTATCGCCTTTTGCCGGTCGCGGGCGCGCTCCCACGGGTCGGTGGCCGCCCGGAAAGTCGACTCCTGGCGGTGCCGGCGAACTCAGCCGAGCAGACTGTCCAGTTCGACGTGCTCCAGACCGTGGGCCTCGGCGACCTCGCGGTAAACGACCTTGCCGTCGTGCGTGTTGAGCCCCTTGGCGAGCGCGGGGTCGCGGCGCAGCGCCTCCACCCAGCCGCGGTCCGCGAGCTCCACGATGTAGGGCAGCGTGGCGTTGGTCAGCGCGTAGGTCGAGGTGTTGGGCACCGCGCCGGGCATGTTGGCGACGCAGTAGAAGACCGAGTCGTGGACCCGGAAGGTCGGCTCGGCGTGCGTGGTGGGACGCGAGTCCTCGAAGCAGCCGCCCTGGTCGATGGCGATGTCGACAAGAACACTTCCCGGCTTCATCCGCGAGACGAGCTCGTTGGTGACCAGCTTCGGGGCTTTGGCGCCCGGGATGAGCACGGCGCCGATCACGAGGTCGGCCTCCAGGCAGGCCTTCTCCAGCTCGAAGGCGTTGGAGACGACGGTCTGGATCTTCGTACCGAAGATCCTGTCCGCTTCCTTCAGCTTGTTGATGTCGCGGTCGAGCAGGGTCACGTGGAAGCCCATGCCGATGGCGATCTGCGCCGCGTTCCAGCCGGAGACGCCGCCGCCGATGACGACGGCCCGGGCGGCGAGCACCCCGGGGACCCCGCCCGGCAGGACGCCGCGGCCGCCGTTGGCGCGCATCAGCTGGTAGGCGCCGACCTGCGGGGCGAGCCGGCCCGCGACCTCCGACATCGGGGCGAGCAGCGGCAGCGCCCGGTTCGGCAGCTCGACCGTCTCGTACGCGATCGCTGTGGTGCCGGACTCCAGGAGGGCGTCCGTGCACTCCTTGGACGCGGCCAGATGCAGGTAGGTGAAGAGCGTCTGGTCCTTGCGCAGGCGGTGGTACTCCTCGGCGACCGGCTCCTTGACCTTGAGCAGCAGATCGGCGGTGGCCCAGACCTCGTCCGCGGTGGCCAGGATGCGCCCGCCGGCCGAGACGTACTCGTCGTCCGTGATCGAGGAGCCCGCCCCGGCGTTCCGCTCGATGAAGACCTGGTGGCCGTGGCGCACCAGCTCGTGCACACCGGCCGGGGTGATGGCCACCCGGAACTCGTTGTTCTTGACCTCGCGGGGGATGCCGACCTTCACGTCGATCACGGTCCTTGGCTCAGAGGGTTCTGGTGTTGTGCATGCCAGGGCGGTACACACCTCGGGGCAATGCATGTCGTACCGGGATGCAAGGCGGCACACCGGGAGACACCACGAAAGAACGCGGCGGAGCCAGTCTAATGAAGGGATTCTCTCTGTCTAGCCTTTCAATGCATCAATCGTCGGCAGATGTACTACGGATTTCGCAGGTGTTAGCGCCTTGTTCCGTAGCTTCTGTGCGCTGCGCGCCCGCTCCGCCGCCGTCGCCGCTGTCGCCGCTGTCGCCGCTGTCGCCGCTGTCAGCACTGTCGCGCCGGTCACCGCCGTCGTCACGGTCGTCACGGTCGTCACCGCCCTCGCCGCCCTCGCCGTCCCCGTGGTCACCGTCCCCGCCGTCGGGGAACTCCTCTCCCAGCATGCGCTCGGCCCGGCTCCGGTGCAGCCGGGCCGCGACCGGGTCGCCGAGCCGGTCCAGGGTGTCGGCGAGGCGGAGCTGGAGCGCGGCCTGGAGGCGTACGTCGTCGGCCCGGCGGGCCCACTCCACCGCCTCGTGGCAGGTGCGCAGCGAGTCCTCGGGCCGCCCCGCGTACTCCTGCACCCGGGCCAGCTCGCTCAGCGCCCGCGCCTGGGCCGCCACGTCGCCGTTCCTGCGGTGCCCGGTGACCGCCGAGCGCCAGTTGCGCAGCGCCTCGCCGTAGCGGCCCGCGTACGTGTGCACGGTGGCGATCCGCCCGTAGAGCCGGGCGGCGTCGGCGCGCTCCTCGCGCGCCAGGCGCTGCGCGAGCGCCCTGCCGTACCAGTCGGCGGCCCGGTCGTAGTCCCCGAGCTCCTGGTGGGCACCGCCTACGGATTCCATCGCGCGCCCGGTCGCGTACGGGTCGTTCGCCTCGCGTCCGGCGTCGAGCGCGGCCCGGTAGCGGACCAGCGCCTCGGCCGTGCGGCCGGTCTGTGCGTCCAGGTCGGCAAGGTTCAGCAGGGCGGCGGCCCGCTCGCGCGGCAGGTTCCGGCGCTCGGCGACGTCCAGGACGAGCTGATGGATGCCGTACAGCTCGGGTGCGGCGGCCCGCATCCCGATGTGCGCGACCATCGCCCGCACCAGCGCGGCCATCAGCCGGCGGGCCAGCGTGTCGAGGTCGCCGTCGGCCACCGCGAGGCGGGCGGCGGCGAGCAGCGCGGGCTGCCGGGCGGTCAGCCAGTCCGCGGCGGCCCGGGGGTGCGGGAAGCGCAGCGCCCGGGGCAGGCCGGCGAGCTTCTCGCGGGCGGGCGAGCTGTCGGTCTCGGTGATCGCGCGGCAGGAGACCAGAAGCCGGACGGTCCGTTCCAGCATCCGGGCACGGGCGAGCTGGAGTTCGGCAGGCCGGTCCTGGGACTCGGCCAGGGCGCGCAGCAGCGGGTGCAGACAGCCGGGCACCTCGTACTGCGGCAGCGAGGAGTCGACGCGGTGCAGCAGGCCGAGTCCGGTGAAGTCGTCCAGGGTGCTGCGGGCGGCGTGGATCGAGCAGCCGGCCAGCGCGGAGGCGGTCTGCGGGTCGACGAGTCCGGCGGGGGCCAGCGACAGCAGTCGCAGTATCCGGGCGGCACCGCTGGGCAGCGAGGTGTACACGAGCCGGAAGACACGTGCCAGTGCCGTGCCCTCCTCGGCCTCGGTCCGCAGGTGTTTGGCCAGGTCGGCGACGGCGGCCTGGGGCCGGGCGGCGAGCCAGCCGCCGGCCAGCGCCAGGGCGGCGGGCTGCGCGCCGCACTCCTCCACCAGGCCCTCGGCGGCGCGCGGGTCGACGGTGATGCGCACCGAGCCGGTGAGCCGGGCGAGCAGTTCCAGGGCGGACTTGGTGTCGAGGCCGCCCAGGGTGCAGGGGCGGACGTCGGCGATACCGGTGAGCGGGCCGCCGGAGACCGCGACGACCAGACAGCCGGGGGTGTCCGGGAGCAGGGCGTCGACCTGCTCGGCGGTCGCCGCGTCGTCGAGCAGGAGCAGGGCGCGGCGGTCGGCCAGCGCGCCGCGCAGCGCCTCGGACAGCTCGTCCTCGTCGGCGCCGGGCGGGCTGTGCTCGTCGAGCGCGCCGAGCAGATGCCGCGCTGTGCGCTCGGTGGGCACCGGCGTCCCGTCGGGTTCGGTGAGCCGGGCCCGCAGCACCCCGTCGGGGTAACTCTGGGCGACCTGCCGGACGAGCTCCTCGGCGAGTGCCGTACGGCCGAAACCGGGCCGTCCCGCGATGAGCAGCACGCGCGCGCGGGGCGCCTTCCGGCCGGAGAGGGTGTCCAGGCCCGCGCGCTCGATGTCGACCCGGAGTTCCTTCAACTCTCGGGTACGCCCGAGGAACTGACTCTCCGTGGGATTCGGCTCGGCCGCCGGCCACCGCTCCTGAGCCGACAGGTCCGTACCGCCGGTGTCCACCGCCTGATCCGTCACGGGCCACACTCCCGTCCCACTGCGCGCGCAAGCCCGCCGGGACTCCGGTCAGGCCTTTTCCAGAGCCTAGTTCACGCTGTGCGACGATCCCTGCGGAGCACGGCGGGCACGTCCCCCGATCGGATCAGGCGATCGTCACATCGCAGATCCTTCGGGGCCGTAGCGTCCGCTCAGGACTCGAAGGGCCGCGCGGGCCAGGGTGCCTCGGGCGGGCGCAGCGCGTCGAGACCGTCTCCGGACCGGGCCGCGACCAGCGACAGCACGCCCACGGTCAGACAGTTGTTGTGCAGGTCGCCGGCGAGGACACCGCGGACGAGCTCGTCGACGGGGACCCGGGCGTGCTCCATGTCGGCCTCCTCGTCCTCGACCTCGAACCGCTGCCCCTCGGCGTCGGACAGCTCACGGGCGAGGAAGATGCGCACGGCCTCGTCGCAGCCGCCGGGCGTGGAGTAGACGTCGGTCAGCACCCGCCAGTCCTCGGCCTTGACATGGGCCTCCTCGTACAGCTCGCGCTGGGCCGCGTGCAGCGGGTTCTCGCCGGGGATGTCGAGCAGGCCGGCCGGGATCTCCCAGAGCCGGTGCCGCACGGGGTGGCGGTACTGCCGGATGATCAGCACCCGGTCCTGGTCGTCGAGGGCGAGGACGGCCACGGAACCGGGATGGACCTGGTAGTCGCGGCGGGCCACCGAGCCGCCGGGCATGACCACGTCGTCGGCGCGGACGGAGGTCTTGTTGCCGACGAACGGGGTCTCGCTCGCCCTGACCTCCCACTCCTCGGGGATGTCCTTGATCGTCATGTCGCCCTGTTCCTCCCACATACACCGCAGACATACGGAAACCGGGGCACGCGCCTCGAAAGACGCGCACCCCGGCAACCGTACAACCCATCGATCACTTGCCGGTCTTGTGCGCCTCCTGCTGCCGCTCGACGGCCGCCTTCACCAGACCCGCGAAGAGCGGGTGCGGGCGGGTCGGCCGCGAGCGCAGCTCGGGGTGCGCCTGCGTCGCCACCAGGTACGGGTGGAGGTCGCGCGGGTACTCGACGTACTCCACCAGCTTGCCGTCCGGGGACGTCCCGGAGAACTGGAGACCGGCCTTCTTCTCCAGCTCGGCGCGGTAGCCGTTGTTCACCTCGTAGCGGTGGCGGTGACGCTCCTCGACGTACTCCTTGTTGTCGTACACCTCGCGCACGATGGAGCCCTCGGCGAGCTTGGCCGGGTACATGCCCAGTCGCATCGTGCCGCCCATGTCGCCCTCGCCCGCGACGATGTCGAGCTGTTCGGCCATGGTCGAGATGACCGGGTGGCCGGTGGCGGCGTCGAACTCGGTGGAGTTGGCGTCCGGGATGCCGGCCAGGTTGCGCGCGGCCTCGATCACGATGCACTGGAGGCCCAGGCAGAGACCGAGCAGCGGGATCCGGTTCTCGCGGGCGTACTGGATCGCGCCGACCTTGCCGGAGACGCCGCGGTCGCCGAAGCCGCCGGGGATACAGATCGCGTCGACGTCGCCGAGCTGCTTGGCGGCGCCCGACGGGGTCTTGCAGTCGTCGGAGGTGACCCACTTGATCTTCACGCGGGCCTTGTTGGCGAAGCCGCCGGCGCGCAGCGCCTCGGTGACCGAGAGATAGGCGTCGGGCAGGTCGATGTACTTGCCGACCAGCGCCATGGTGATCTCGTAAGCCGGCTGGTGGACGCGGTCGAGCAGGTCGTCCCAGGTCGTCCAGTCCACGTCGCGGAACGGCAGGTCCAGCTTGCGGACGACGTAGGCGTCAAGACCCTCGGAGTGCACCACCTTCGGAATGTCGTAGATGGACCGCGCGTCGGGGCAGGCCACCACGGCCGCCTCGTCGACGTCGCACATCAGCGAGATCTTGCGCTTGATCGCGGTCGGCACCTCGCGGTCGCAGCGCAGCACGATCGCGTCGGGCTGGATACCGATGTTGCGCAGCGCCGCAACCGAGTGCTGCGTCGGCTTCGTCTTCAGTTCACCGGAAGGTCCGATGTAGGGAAGGAGCGAGATGTGCACGACGAAGACGTTGTCGCGACCCACCTCGTGACGGACCTGACGGACCGTCTCCAGGAACGGCAGCGACTCGATGTCGCCGACCGTGCCGCCGACCTCGGTGATGACGACGTCCACGTCGTCGGTGGCCATGCGGCGGATGCGGTGCTTGATCTCGTTGGTGATGTGCGGGATGACCTGCACGGTGTCGCCCAGGTACTCGCCGCGCCGCTCCTTGGCGATGACCGTCGAGTAGACCTGGCCCGTGGTGACGTTGGCGGAGCCGTCCAGGTCGACGTCGAGGAACCGCTCGTAGTGGCCGATGTCCAGGTCGGTCTCGGCGCCGTCGTTGGTGACGAACACCTCACCGTGCTGGAAGGGGTTCATCGTGCCCGGGTCGACGTTCAGGTACGGGTCGAGCTTCTGCATCACTACGCGCAGACCCCGGGCCTTGAGCAGCATGCCCAGGCTGGAGGCGGTGAGGCCCTTGCCGAGGGAGGAGGCGACACCCCCGGTGACGAAGATGTGCTTGGTCGTCGTGGCTGTGCTGTTTCGAAAAGCACTGGGCGGCATGGCCAAGAGGGGGCTCCCGTGGTCGCGGTCTGGTGTGCGTACCGGCTGTCCGACCCGGGAAAGTGCCGAGTTCTCTGGAGGCGCCGTCGCTGCGGTTCGGGGGTTTCTCGCCCACCGGTCCACGGGCTACCAGGGTATCAGCGACAGGACAGGGCCGCTTCCGGCCACGCTCCGCGCACACCCGGTCACGAAGATCGCATCGACGCGCACACCGCTCACCGTACGGTCACCCGGTGCTCACTCGTTCGGCTCATACGGGTTGCCGGGAGCGGCGCGCGGATCATCGAGGTGCGTCGTATCCTGCTCGGACACTCGCTGCCGACCCCGGCCGGCACACGGCATCACCCCAGCCCGTAACCGGTACACGAGAGCTCGGCAGTCCGTTTCGCAACGACGCTTTACAACGATCCCTTGACCGCAAGAGCGACCGCCCCGCGAGGGGCGACGTGGCCGTTCGACTGGAGATGCACGTGGCCGGGCGCATCGAGGACTACGCACTCATCGGAGACATGCAGACAGCGGCGCTGGTCTGCCGGGACGGCACAGTCGACTGGCTGTGCCTGCCCCGCTTCGACTCGCACGCCATCTTCGCGGGCCTGCTCGGCACCGAGGAGCACGGCTTCTGGCGGCTCGGCCCGGCCCATGCCGCCGACTCCGAACCGCCCACCGCGGCCCGCCGTACGTACCGCGGCGACTCGCTCGTCCTCGAATCCGAGTGGGACACACCGCGCGGCACCGTTCGGGTGACCGACTTCATGCCCCCGCGCGAGGGCGCGCCGCAGCTCATCCGCATCGTCGAGGGCGTCACGGGCCGGGTGCCGATGCGCTCGGCGCTGCGGATGCGGTTCTCGTACGGGCGGGTCGTGCCCTGGGTGCACCGGCACGACAAGCGGACGGTGGCCGTCGCCGGACCCGACTCCGTGTGGTTCGACACGGCCTGCGAGACGTACGGCAAGGACCTGACCACCTACGCCGATTTCACGGTGGCGCCGGGCGACCGGATCGCGTTCACCATCTCCTGGCAGGCCTCGCACAAGGAGCCGCCCCCGCTGCCCGAGCCGGAGCAGTCCCTCGAACTCACCGAGGAGTTCTGGCGCGAGTGGGTGGAGCAGTGCACCTACCACGGCCCCTACCGGGAGGCCGTGATCCGCTCCCTGATCACCCTCAAGGCCCTGACGTACGCCCCCACCGGCGGCATCGTCGCCGCGCCCACCACCTCGCTGCCCGAGGAGATCGGCGGCGTCCGCAACTGGGACTACCGCTACACCTGGCTGCGCGATGCCGCGATCACCCTGTCCTCGCTGCTGCGCACCGGCTACCGCGAGGAGGCCCGCGCCTGGCGCGAGTGGCTGCTGCGCGCCGTCGCGGGCGACCCGGAGAACCTCCAGATCATGTACGGCATCGCGGGCGAACGCGAGCTGGGCGAGGCGGAGCTGGACTGGCTCCCGGGCTACGAGAACTCCGCGCCCGTACGCGTCGGGAACGGTGCCGCGCACCAGCTCCAGCTCGACGTGTACGGCGAGGTCACCGAGGCGCTGCACCTGGCGCACATGACGGGCCTGTCGCGCAACGACTACGCCTCGCTGCTCCAGCTCAAGCTGATCCGGTACCTGGAGGACCACTGGAACCAGCCCGACGAGGGCATCTGGGAGGTGCGCGGCCCGCGCCGGCACTTCGTGCACTCCAAGGTGATGGCCTGGGTCGCCGTGGACCGCACCATCAAGCTGATCGAGTCCGGGGACGCCGACGGCCCGCTGGAGAAGTGGCGCGAGCTGCGCGACGAGATCCACCGCGACGTCTGCGAGAAGGGCTACGACCGCGAGCGCAACACCTTCACCCAGTCCTACGGCTCGAAGGAACTGGACGCCTCGCTGCTGCTGATCCCGCAGATGGGCTTCCTGCCGCCGGACGACAAGCGTGTGATCGGCACGATCGAGGCGATCCAGCGCGAGCTGTCCACCCCCGACGGGTTCATCCTGCGCTACCCCACCGACGGCGAGGACGCGGGCGTGGACGGGCTGCCCGGCGACGAGGGCGCCTTCCTGGCCTGTTCGTTCTGGATGGCGGACGACCTCGCGATGATCGGCCGGGTCGACGAGGCCCGCAAGCTCTTCGAGAAGCTGCTGGCCCTGCGCAACGACCTCGGTCTGCTCGCCGAGGAGTGGGACCCGCGCCTCAAGCGCCAGGTCGGCAACTTCCCGCAGGCGTTCAGCCACGTCCCGCTGATCGACACGGCCCTGCGTCTGACGGCGAGCGGCGCGTACGGGGGCTGATCCGGCGGCGGTGTACCGGGGCCCGGCGACCGCCGGGCCCCGGCCCATGTCCGGACCCGGCCGCTCCGGCGCTGTTCCGGCGCCGTTCCCGCAGGTAGCGTCGCCGCATGAACAGCCGTCACGACTCTGAGGGCGCCTCCATCACCGTACGGCGGGCGCTCGAACTGCCCGGACTGCGCAGCGGTCTGCCGGAGATCGTGGCGGGCGCCGACCGGCTGCACCGCACGGTCCGCTGGGTGCACGCGGGCGAGGTCCCCAACATCGCCTCCCTGCTCAAGGGCGGCGAACTCCTGCTCACCACCGGGTACGGCCTCGGCACCCGCCCCGCCGAGCAGCGGGCGTTCGTCCGCACCCTCGCCGAACGCGGCATCGCGGCCCTGGTCGTGGAGCTCGGGCCGCGCTTCGCACGGTTGCCGGCCGCCCTCGTGGAGACGGCCAGGGCCACCGGCCTCCCCCTGGTCCAGCTCCACCGCGAGGTGCCGTTCGTGACGGTCACCGAGGAAGTGCACACCGAGATCGTCAACGGGCACTACGCGCTGCTCCGGCAGGCCGAGGAGGTGCACCGGCGCTGCACCGGGGCGCTGCTCGGCGGCGGCGGGGTCCCGCAGGTCCTCGGCATCCTCGCGGAGTTCGGGGGCAACCCGGTCTTCCTGGAGACGGCGGAGGGACAGCTCCTGTACGCCGCGGGCGCCGGGCCCGCGGGCGCGGACCCGCTTCAGGTCTGGGAGGGGCTGCGCGGCCGGCACAAGGACGCCCCGCCCGCGGGGACGACGCTCGTGGACGTGCCCGGCGGCGGTCCCGGTACCGGCTCGGTCCGCGCCCGCCTGGTCCTCATGCCGGTGAACGGACCCGTCGCGCCTGTGCACCGGATCGCGGCGGAGCGGGCGGCGGGCGTGCTCGCCGTGGTGCTGATGCAGGCCCGCCAGGAGGAGGAGCTCGCGGCGCGCGGGCGCGGTGACTTCCTCACCGATCTCGCCGAGGGCCGCATCCGCGCCGAGGACGCCCCTGCGCAGGCCCGGGTCCTCGGTTTCAAGCCGGGCCGCAGCCCGCTGCTGCCCGTCGTGATGCGGCTCGCGGACGGCCCCTCCTCCGGCGGCGGCTGGGCCGTCCTGGCCCGCGCGGTCGCCGAGGAGCTGGCCTTGGTGGGCGTACCGGTTCTGCTGGGCGTGCGGCCGGTCGAGGGCCGGGTGCCGCTGCTGCTCGGGCTGCGCGCGGAGGCCGAACACGCGGCGGTGGCCGACCGGGTCGCGGACGCGCTGCGCGCCGGGGTGGAGCGCGCGGGCATGCGCCGGCCCGGCGCGCCGCCGCCGGTGGTGGTGGTCGGGGTCGCGGGCGGCTGGGCGGCGGCCTCGGCGGGGCTGCGGCACGCGGCGGAGACGGCGACCGCGGCCCAGGGCCTGCCGGACCGCCCCTGGTACGACGCCCGGCGCCTGGACACCGACCTGCTGCTGTGGCGGCTGCGCGACCATCCGGACCTGGCCGCGTTCGTGGACCGGGCGATCGGCCCGCTGCGCGACCACGACGAGCGGGCGAAGCCGCCGCTGCTGCCCACCCTGGAGACGTATCTGGCGCACGCGGGCCGCAAGGCGGAGACCGCCCGCGAACTGCACCTCAACCGCCAGACGCTCTACAACCGCCTCGCCCGCATCGGCGAACTCCTCGGCACGGACCTCGACGACCCGCAGACGGTCCTGGCCCTGAGCCTGGCGCTGAGAGCACGCAGACACGTCCCCTGACCTCCTGCCTCACGGCTCTCAGGGAAGCGGCCGGGGCTGCGTCAACTCGTCGTAGACACTGAGCACTTGGGCGACGGTGTCGTCCTCGCTCGGCCAGGTGGCCGCCTGCCGGGTCCCCCGGTCCTTGAGGAGTTCCCGGCGCTCAGGGTCCTCCAGGAGTCGTACGACGGTGGTGGCGAACGCGTCCGCGTCCGCGTACGGGACGAGTTCGGCGGCGTCGCCGACCAGCTCGGGGATGCCGCCGACACGGGTGGCGACGAGCGGCACGCGCGCGTGGAGCGCCTCCTGCGCGAGGACGGAACGCGACTCCCAGCTGCTGGGCAGCAGGGCGAGATCGGCGGCCGCGAGCAGTTCCGTGATGTCGTCGCGGCGCCCGGCGAGCCGGACCGGCAGCTCCTCCTCCTCGATACGGGCCTGGAGTTCCGCCCGCAGCGGCCCCTCGCCCGCGATCACCAGCAGCGGGGGCGGCACGAGCCGGCGCCATGCGCGCGCCGCGTCCAGCAGGGTCTCGTAGCCGCGGTTCCGGTCGAGGGAGCCGACCGTGATGAGCAACGGACGGCCGATGGCGCCGAGTTCGGCCTGTGCCTTGTGCCGCAGCCGGTCGGGGTCGTCGAGGTCGGCGGGCTTGTGGGGGGCCGGCAGGGCGACGGCGGCGAGCCGGGCGTCCCGCGCGCCCCTGCTGCGGGCCCGGTCCACCAGGTCGGAGGAGGTGCCGAGGACGACGGCGGCGGCCCTGGCCACGCGCCGTTCCAGCAGCCGGAGCAGATGGGCGCGGGCGCCCTCGGCGTGCGCGCGGGTGTGCCAGGTGACGACGAGCGGGACGGAGCGGCCGCTGAGCGCGAGCGAGGCCCGCAGGGCGGCGTGCAGCCCGTGCGCGTGCACCAGGTCCACGCCGGTGCAGGCGGTCCGCAGGGCGGCCACGGAGCCGGGGTCGCTGCTGCGGGCCACCGGGATGTGCCGGGCGCCCACCCCTGTGAAGTCGTAGTTCCGCTCGGCCTCGGCGGGGGCGCACACCGTGACCCGTACGCCTCGCGCGACCAGACCCGACGCGAGCGACCGCACGTGCGCGCTGCTGCCCGCGCTTCCGCCGCCGAGTACCTGCACGGTGCTCAGCGGCGACTGCCCGTTCGGTGAGTGGCTGCTCACGAGGCTCACGTGGCCGGGGCTCCTGGTTCGGCGTCGGACGGTCACGAAGAAACGTACAGAAGCTTCGTGCGGCGAGGGGTGTGCCGCACGTCGTACTCCGCGCTGTACGGCCAAGGATGCCAGGACAGACGGCCGTTCGGGCACCACCGGGACCCCACCGCCACGCCGATCCAGGACAACTCAACGAACGCAATCACCCACACGAGTGAACCCGAAGAGACACCGAGAGGAGACACGCACGTTGGCGAAACCCGTGCCGGGGGGCCTGCGGCCCTGCGCTGCGGGGGCCGCGGGGCCGCGCGCCCTGACGAACGCGGCTCCGCGCCGCGGCAGGCGCGGAGGCGGCGCCATGGCGGGCGGGTAGGCCGCGCCCGGCAGAGACGGGGGTCGCGCAACGGCGGGAGCGGACGTCGTGCCCGGCAGACACGGGGCCGCGCCACGGCGGACGCAGAAGCCGCGCCCGGCAGCCCCGGAGGCCGCGTCACGACCGGCGCGGAGGCCGCCCCTCGATGAACTGCGGCGACCGCGCCATGGCAGGCGCAGGGGCTGCGCCCGACCGCGCCCGGTGAATGCGAAGACAGCGCGCCGCGGCAGCGCAAGGGCCGTGCCCGGCCGCGCTATGACGGGCGGAGGCACGTCACGGCGGACACGGAAGCCGCATCGCGACAGACGCGGAGGCCACGTCACAGTGGGCGCGGAAGGCGCTTGGGTTCATCCCTTCAGCGGGCGCGTCACGGCGCTCGGAGCGGCGAGCGGGCCAATGCGCTGACCCGGTCGCCGTACGCGGCAGGGAGCGGTGTGCGCGCCAGCGCGCTGTGGCCCGGTGCCCGTACCCGGCAGGGAGCGGCGTGCGGGCCAGGGCGCTGACCCGGTCGCCGTACGCGGCGGGGAGCGGTGTGCGCGTCAGCGACGCGGCGGGAAGCGGTGTGCGCGCCAGCGCGCTGTGGCCCGGTGCCCGTACCCGGCAGGGAGCGGCGAGCAGGCCAATGCGCTGACCCGGTCGCCGTACGCGGCAGGGAGCGGTGTGCGCGCCAGCGCGCTGTGGCCCGGTTCCCGTACCCGGCAGGGAGCGGCGTGCGGGCCAATGCGCTGACCCGGTCGCCGTACGCGGCGGGGAGCGGTGTGCGCGTCAGCGACGCGGCGGGAAGCGGTGTGCGCGCCAGCGCGCTGTGGCCCGGTTCCCGTACCCGGCAGGGAGCGGCGTACGGGCCAGGGCGCTGACCCGGTCGCCGTACGCGGCGGCGGCGACCAGCGCCGCGGCGTGCAGGGCCAGTCCGCCCCGGCCGCAGCCGGCCGCGATGCCCGCACCGAGCGCGGCGCCGAGCGCGTGCGCCCCCGTGTCGCCGATCATCGCGCGCTCACCGAGGTCGTCCGGGAGTACGGCAGCGGCGGCGCCCATCGCCGCGCCGGACAGCTCCGCCGCACCACCCCCGCGCAGCAGCCCGGGCACTCCCAGGGCGAGCACCGCTCCGGCCGCCCGGCCCGGCCGTACGTCGACGAGGTTGACGAGGTGCGCGGTGCCGGCGATCACCACCCCGGCCAGCACCTTGTCGACGGCCCGCTCCTTCAGCAGCGCCCCCGCCACCAGCCCCGCGGCCGAGACACCGGACAACTTCACCGCGCCACTGGTCACTTCGCCCGCCCGCAGGGCACCCAGATGCGCCCGGAACCCGCGCCGCCCGTCACGGGCCCCGGCGACATCGTCGTACGCACCGCACGCCCCGGCGGCCAGCACGGCGAACCCGGCACCCCTGTGCCACCGCCCGACCGCGACCGCCGCCCCGAGCCCGGCAGCGGGCCCCGCGTACAGCTCGACGACCCGACCCGCATGATTGGTCCGTTCCCAACGGTCCCGTCCGCCGGGCGCCTCGGCGCGCAGCGCGACGGCGGCGGCCCGGGTGAGCCCGGCGGCGAGCACGAAGGCGGCGGCACTCGGAAACATGCTTGTGGTCAAACTTCCCCCTGTGAAGCACGGTCAGGGCGCCCCCGTAGGGGCGCGGGGAACCGCGCGACCGGGCACGACGACGCCGCGGTCGACACACGCAGAGCAACCGTCGCGGCGTCGGCCCGGGGCGGCGCCGCGTCGCAACGCCGGTCCGGGCCGACGGGGGGCTACCCGTCGCCTCGCGCCGCCGCCAGCAACTCCTCCGCATGGGCCCGCGCCGTCTCCGAGTCCTCCTGGCCCGCCAGCATGCGGGACAGTTCGCGGACCCGGTCCTCGCCCTCCAGGACCTTCACGCCGGAGCGGGTGACGGACCCGTCGTTCGTCTTCTCGACCAACAGCTGCCGGTCGGCGAACGCCGCCACCTGCGGCAGATGCGTGACGACCACGACCTGCGCGGACTTCGCCAGCTTGGCGAGCCGCCGGCCGATCTCGACGGCCGCCTTGCCGCCGACGCCCGCGTCCACCTCGTCGAAGAGGTACGTCGGGACGGGGTCGGTCCCGGCGAAGACGACCTCCACGGCGAGCATCACGCGCGAGAGCTCACCGCCCGACGCGCCCTTGGCGATCGGCCGCGGCGGTGCCCCCGGGTGCGGCGCGAGCAGCAGCTCGACCTCGTCGACGCCCGCGGGCCCGTATGCCACCGGCCGCCCGCCGACCTCCACGCCCTCCGGGTCGTCGGTCTGCCGGATCGCGAAGGACACGCGCGCGTGCGGCATGGCGAGGGAGGCCAGCTCGGCGGTCACCGCGGCCGCGAAACGCTCGGCGGCCTCGGTGCGCGCGTCCGTCAGCGCCTGGGCGAGCCCGCCCAGCTCGGCCCGCAGCGCATCCCGCTCGGCGGTCAGCTCGCCGATCCGCTCGTCGTCGCCGTCCAGCTCGGTCAGGCGCGCGGCCCCCTGCTCGGCCCAGGCGAGCACGGCGTCGATGTCCTCGCCGTACTTCCGGGTGAGCTGGGTCAGCGCGGCCCGGCGTTCCTCGACCGCCGCGAGCCGCAGCGGATCGGCGTCGAGGTCGTCCGCGTAACCCGCCAGTTCCCCGGCCACGTCGCCCAGCAGGATCCCGATCTCGCCGATCCGCCCGGACAGCGCGGCGAGCGCGGAGTCGTGCGAGCGGACCGCTTCCAGCGCCCGGTGCGCGCCCGCGACGAGCGTCGTCGCGTCGATCCCCTCGGGGTCCTCGGGGTTGCCCGCGAGCGCGGCGTGCGCGGCGGTGGCGGCGGACGCCAGCGCCTCCGCGTGGCCCAGCCGCTCGGCCTCGGCGGCCAGCTCCACGTCCTCGCCCGCGCGCGGCTCGACGGCCGCGATCTCATCGAGCCCGAAGCGGAGCATGTCGGCTTCCTGGGCGCGCTCCCGCGCGCGCGTGGTGATCTCCTCCAGCTCGGCGGAGATCGCCCGCAGCCGCCGGTACGCGCCCGCGTACTTCGCCAGCGGCACGGCGACCGCGTCGCCCGCGTACCGGTCGAGCGCCTGCCGCTGCCGGGACAGTTTGAGCAGCCCCTGCTGGTCGGTCTGGCCGTGCACGGCGACCAGTTCGTCCGCGAGTTCGCCGAGCACGCCCACCGGCACCGAACGGCCGCCCAGATGCGCCCGCGAGCGCCCCTCGGCCGAAACGGTACGGCTGATGAGCAGCGCCCCGTCGTCGAGTTCGGCGCCCGCCTCCTCGGCGCGTACGACCGCCGTCCCGCCCTCGGGGACGGCGATGCGCCCCTCCACGACCGCGCTCTTCGCGCCGATCCGTACGAGAGCCGGGTCCGCGCGCCCGCCGAGCAGCAGCCCCAGGCTCGTGACCACCATCGTCTTGCCCGCGCCGGTCTCGCCGGTCACGGCGGTGAAGCCGGGCGACAGCTCGACGACCGCGTCGTCGATGACTCCGAGCGACCGTATCCGCATCTCCTCCAACACGGACACGACCTTACGAGGTCAGGGACCCGATGTGCGACGGGCCCTGTCCTCCTTCGGTGAACACGCCGTGAAGGCGCAGGTCGCGGGGGACCTGCGCGATGCCGTATCACCCGCCGGAGTGGGCCGTCCCGCCCGTGCCCGCCCGGCCGGGATCAGTGCGGCGCGCCCCGCCAGCCCGCCACCGGCAGCGCGAACTTCGCGACGAGCCGGTCCGTGAACGACGCGTGGTGCAGCCGGGCCAGCCGGACCGGGACGGCGCCGCGGCGCACCTCGACCCGCGCCCCGGGCGGCAGCTCCACGGTCCGCCGCCCGTCGCACCACAGCACGCCCGGCGGGATGTGCGGCAGCACCTCCACCGCGAGCACCGAGTCCGGCGAGGTCACCAGCGGCTTCGCGAACAGCGCGTGGGCGCTGATCGGCACCATGAGCAGCGCCTCCACCTCGGGCCACACCACGGGCCCGCCCGCGGAGAAGGCGTACGCGGTGGAGCCGGTCGGGGTGGCGCAGACGATGCCGTCGCAGCCGAAGCCGGTCACCGGCCGCCCGTCGATCTCCAGGACCACTTCGAGCAGCTTCTCCGCGGACACCTTCTGCACGGCGGCCTCGTTCAGCGCCCAGTCGGTGTGCACGATGTCGCCGTTGCGGTGCACGACGACGTCGACGGTCATCCGCTCCTCGACCTCGTACGCCTTGGTCACGACGCGGTCGACGACCTTGTCGAGGTCGTCGCGCTCGGCCTCGGCGAGGAAGCCGACCCGGCCGAGGTTGACGCCGAGCATCGGGACGCCGGACGCGCGGGCGAACTCGGCGCCGCGCAGCAGCGTGCCGTCGCCGCCGAGCACGATCAGCAGTTCGCACCCGTCGAGGCACTGCGGGGTGGCCTCCTTGACCAGGTCCACGGTCGGCGGCAGCGGCAGATCGGCCGCCTCGGCCTCCAGGACCCGCACGCCGATCCCGGAGCGCAGCAGCCCCTCGACGACGAGTTCGGCGCTGCGGATGGCCGCGGGCCGGCCCGTGTGGGCCAGCAGGAAAACAGTACGAGCTCCGGTTACGGTCAACGCGGCCCCTCCGCCACTGCTCGGTCGACGTCGGCCGGGTCGAGGTGAGGCGCCCCGGCACGCAGCCACAGAAAGTACTCGACATTGCCGGAGGGTCCGGGCAGCGGGCTCGCGGTCACGCCGCGCACCCCGAGCCCCAGCTCCCAGGCGCGCTCGGCCACCCCGCGCACGGCCCCGGCCCGCAGTTCCGGGCTGCGGACCACACCGCCGCTGCCCAGCCGCTCCTTACCCACCTCGAACTGCGGCTTCACCATCATCACCAGATCGGCGTCCGGCGCCGCGCACCGCGCCAGAGCGGGCAGCACCAGTCCGAGCGGGATGAACGACAGATCTCCGACCACAAGATCCACGGGCTCCCCATCGATCGCTTCCAACGTCAACTCGCGTACGTTCGTACGGTCCTTGACGGTGACGCGTTCATCGCTCTGAAGAGACCAGGCGAGTTGTCCGTAGCCGACGTCGACGGCGACGACGTGGGCGGCGCCCGCGCGCAGCAGCACATCGGTGAAGCCGCCGGTGGACGCGCCCGCGTCCAGCGCCCGCCGTCCCTCGACCACCAGGCCCTGCGGTACGAAGGCGGCCAGGGCGCCGGCCAGCTTGTGCCCGCCGCGCGAGACGTAGTCGGGGTCGTTGTCGTCCTGGGCGACCACGATGGCGGCGGCGGTCTCCACCTGTGTGGCGGGCTTGGTCGCGAGGGTCTTGCCCACGCTCACCCGGCCGGCGGCGATCAGCTGGCCGGCGTGCTCGCGGGAACGGGCGAGCTTCCTGCGGACCAGCTCGGCGTCGAGGCGGCGGCGTGCCACTCCTGCCACTTTCGGTTCAGCTCCTGCGGTCGTACGGCGGTTTCGGAGATCCGGAAGGCCCTGGAGGTCCCGGGGGTCCCGGACGGGTGTCGAGGGCGGTGAGCGCGTCGCGCAGCCCTCGGTGTACATCCTCGTACACCTCGACGTGTCCGTCCGTCGCCAGGTGGTCGGCGTCGGCCAGCCGGCCGAGGTACGCATCCACGTCGGCGTTGCCGGTGGGGGTGCGGGGGACGTGCAGGGGGGCGGGGGCGGACGGGTCGGGCCCGGGGCCGGCGGGGGGATCCGGACGCTCGGGCTCGTGCCCGGAGACCTCGTCCGCACCGGCGGCCGTCTTCCCTCCGGGGGCGGCCGGGGCGGCGGCCGGGTCCTGCGGGCCCCCGGCCCAGGGCACTGAGTCGCTCATGCCCCGACGCTACCGCGAAGCGCTGGGGTACCGTCGATCACGATGGCGACGATTGAGGAGTGCCGCGCCGCACTCGACAAGCTCTCGGACAACCTGTCGGGCGCCGACGGGGACGTGCGCAGCGCCGCATCCCTGAACCGCTCGCTGAGCTGCCGTATCACCGATCCCGACGTCACCTTCGCCGGCCGCCTCCAGGACGGTCGGATCGAGGTGCTCGACACCTACCCGGGCCCGCCCCGCGAGAAGGCCCAGATCCGGCTGGCGATGACGGGCGACGACCTGGTCGCGCTGGTGGACGGCGACCTGAACTTCGCGAAGGCGTGGGGTTCGGGCCGGGTGAAGCTGGAGGCGGGCCTGAGGGACCTGTTCCGGCTGCGGAGCCTGCTCTAGGGCGTGTTGCGAAAGTCCCGCCTGCCGCGCGACGCCATGCACGCCCTCTCGCCGCACCCGGCGAAAGCCCGAGTACGTCCAGTACGAGGGCTTCCGCCCGGCACGCCGAGAGCACGCACCTGACGCCGCGCGACCCGCCCTTCGGGCGAACGACGGGACTTTCGCAACACGCCCTAGGGCCCTGCGGCCCGGGTCTCCGCGCGCCGCCGGGCCCTCCGCTTTCTCAGCCCTCGGCCGCCTGCGCCACCGCTCCGGCCTTCGCGGCGCCGCCCGCGTCCGTGGAGCCACCGGCCTTCACCGCGCCGCCCGCCCCGGTGGCGCCCCGCGCCTTCCGGGCCGCGGGCACCACCAGCGGCGTACCCGTCTCCGGGTCGTCGATGACCTGGCAGCGCAGCCCGAAGACGTCCTCGACCAGTTCCGCCGTGACGATGTCGTTGGGCGCGCCCTCGGCGATGATCTCGCCGCCGCGCAGGGCGATGAGGTGGGTGGCGTACCGGGCGGCGTGGTTGAGGTCGTGCAGCACGGCGACGAGCGTGCGGCCCTGCTCCTCGTGAAGCTCGGCGCACAGGTCGAGCACGTCGATCTGGTGCTGGATGTCCAGGTACGTGGTCGGCTCGTCGAGCAGCAGCAGCGGCGTCTGCTGGGCGAGCGCCATGGCGATCCAGACGCGCTGGCGCTGGCCGCCGGAGAGTTCGTCGACGTAGCGCTCGGCCAGTTCGGCGACGCCGGTGGAGGCCATCGACTCCTGGACGATCCGCTCGTCCTCGGCCGACCACTGGCGCAGCAGGCCCTGGTGCGGGTACCGGCCGCGGCCCACCAGGTCCCCGACCGTGATCCCGTCGGGCGCGATGGACGACTGCGGCAGCAGCCCGAGGGTCCTGGCCACCTTCTTGGCGGGCATGGACTGGATCGTCTGCCCGTCGAGCAGCACCCGCCCCTCGGACGGCTTCAGCATCCGCGAGAGGGCGCGCAGCAGCGTGGACTTGCCGCAGGCGTTCGGGCCGACGATCACGGTGAAGGACTGGTCGGGTATCTCGACCGACAGCTTCTCCGCGATGACGCGCTGGTCGTAGCCGAGGGTGACGTTGTCGGCGGACAGGCGGTTCACAGTGCTGGTGCTCCTCTTGGTGTGCGCGGTCGGCCCGCCCTGGTTGGTGTCCGGCTTTCTGTCGGCGCTCATATCCGGCCCGCCCTGCGCTCGGTGACCAGGAGCCACAGCAGGTACACACCGCCGAGCACCCCGGTGACGACGCCGACGGGCAGCTGGTCGGCGCCGAAGGCCCGCTGCGAGGCCCAGTCGGCGACGATCAGCAAGGTGGCGCCCATGCACATCGACGGGACCAGGTTCGGGCCCGGCGAGCGGGTCAGCCGCCGGGCGAGCTGCGGCGAGGTGAGCGCCACGAAGCCGACCGGACCGGCGGCGGCGGTGGCGCCCGCGGTGAGCAGCACGGCGCACAGCATCAGCAGCAGCCGCGTCCGCTCGACCCGCACCCCCAGCGCGTACGCGACGTCGTCGCCCATCTCCATCATGCGCAGCCCGCGTGCGTTGCCCAGGACGAGCGGTACGAGGACGACGCACATGACCAGGAGCGGCCAGACCTGCGCCCAGTCGCGGCCGTTGAGCGACCCGGTCATCCAGACCACCGCACGGGCCGCGTCGACGATGTCGGCCTTGGTCAGCAGATAGCCGTTGACCGCCGTGACGATCGCGGCGACACCGATGCCGACCAGGACGAGCCGGTATCCGTGCACACCCCGCTTCCAGGCGAGCAGATAGATGGCGAGCCCGGTCACCAGGCCGCCGACGAGCGCGCCGAGGGCCACCTCGGTGGCACTGCCCGAGAAGAGCACGATCATGATGAGCGCGCCGGCCGTGGCGCCCTGCCCGAGGCCGAGTACGTCGGGGCTGCCCAGCGGATTGCGGGAGATGGACTGGAAGAGCGCGCCGCCGAGACCGAGGCAGGCGCCCACCAGGATGCCGACGACGACCCGGGGCAGCCGGAGCTCGGTGACGATGAACTCCTGCCCCGCGTCCCCGTTGCCGACCAGCGTCTTGAGGACGTCGGCGGCCGGGATCGGGAAGTCGCCCGTGCCAATGAGCACGACGCTCGCGGCGACCAGCGCCAGGAGCAGCAGCACGACGACCGTGAACGCCCGTACATCGAGCCGGAGCGACAGACCGCCCTTGGTACGCAGGGCCGGGTTCCGTACGGTTTTGGCGGCGGTACGTGTGGTTCTCATAGCTGCGCCGTCCTCCGCCGTCGTACGAGAAAGATGAAGACCGGGCCGCCGAGCACCGCGGTGACGATGCCGACCTGGAGCTCCGCGGGGCGGGCGACCAGCCGGCCGACGACATCGGCGCCGAGCAGCAGCACCGGCGACAGCACGGTGGCGTACGGCAGGATCCAGCGCAGGTCGGGCCCGGTGAAGGAGCGGACGACGTGCGGGATCATCAGCCCGACGAAGACGATCGGACCGCAGGCGGCGGTCGCCGCGCCGCACAGCACGGTGGCGGCGAGCATGGACAGCGCGCGGGTGCGGTTCAGATTGGCGCCGAGCGCGCGGGCGGTGTCGTCGCCCATGGCCATCGCGTTCAGCGGCCGGGCCAGGGCGAGCGCGAGGACCATGCCGACCGCCAGGAACGGCGCCACCTGCTTGATCGTCGTGTCACTGGCCGAGGACAGCGAGCCGACGGTCCAGAACCGCATCTTGCCGAGCGCCGCGTCGTCCATGATCATCACGGCCTGGAGATAGCCGTAGAGCGCGGCGCTGATCGCGGTCCCCGCGAGCGCGAGCCGCATCGGGGTCGCCCCCCGGCTGCCGCCCAGGAACCACACCAGCGCCCCCACCGCCGCCGCCCCGAAGAAGGCGAACCAGACGTAGCCGGTCAGCGAGGTCACACCGAAGTACGTGATCGCGGTGACGACCGCGGCGGACGCCCCGGCGTTGATCCCGAGGAGACCGGGATCGGCCAGCGGATTGCGGGTGAGCGCCTGGAGCACGGCGCCGGAGAGGCCGAGCGCGGCACCGGCGAGCAGTCCGAGGACGGTACGCGAGATCCGCTCGTCGACCACGACGTCGCTGTAGGTGCCCGAAGCGTGGAAGAGCCCGTGCCACACCTGGTCCATGGGCAGCGATTTCGCGCCGATCGCGATGCTCGCCAGCGCCACGAGCACCAGCACGATCAGCGAGACCAGCAGCCCGAGGGGCCGTATCGCCCGGCGGGTCGGGGGCGCGGGTGCCGTCTCCGCGCGCTGTTCGGGAGGACTGTCGACCAACACCCAGTTAGGTTAGCCTATCCTGCCAACTTGTCCGGTTCCCGCGCAACTTCTCCACCGGCCCCGGCCCCGGCCCCCTCCCTCTGCCCTCTGCCGGCTGCCGGCTGCCCGCTGCCCGCTGCCCGCTGCCCGCTGCCCGCTGCCCGCTGCCCAGCGGACCCGCACCCGCCATCGCGCGGAAGGGGCCGTGCCGGTACATCAAATGCCCGTCGATCACGTGGTCGCACACCCACAGAACCCTTGGAACCCCTTAGGTGACCGCGGGAGCGACGGGCGGATGTACCGGCACGGCCCCGACCCACCCACCGGAGGAGCGTCCACCCACCGGCCGAACGACCGACACCGACCACCAGCCGCCCGGACGGGATGCCCCGCCGATGCCCCGCCGATGCCCCGCCGATGCCCCACCGTCACAGCCCCAGCCGAGCCAACGCCTTCCCCCCATCCAGCTCGCAGCCCCCGCCCCCCGCCGCCGTCCAAGCCGCCGCACACAGCGCCCGCAGCCCGTCGAGAGGCTCCCCCTCACCCTCCAGCTCCACCCGCTCCGCACCCGCCGTCGCCGTCCAGCCCCCGCAGGAGAACCCGGCGCCCGCCTCGGCCACCTCCGGCTGCCCCGTCAGCAGCCCGCGCAGGTCGGCGTCGACGTACGTAGGCCGGTGCTGCGGCGGCGCGGCGAGGAGCTGCCTGCCGTCCGTGACACCGGTCAGGACGAGGAGCGAGTCCACCCCGCCGTTGAACGCGCCCTCGATGTCCGTGTCGAGCCGGTCGCCGACCACCAGCGGCCGCTCGGCCCCGGTCCGCAGGATCGTCTCCCGGTGCATCGGCGGCAACGGCTTCCCCGCCACCTGCGGCTCCGCCCCCGTCGCGATGCGTACGACCTCCACCGCCGCACCGTTGCCCGGGGCGATACCGCGGTCGCTCGGGATCGTCAGATCGGTGTTGGACGCGAACCACGGCACCCCGCGCGCGACGGCGTAGCTCGCCTCCGCGAAACGCCCCCAGCGCAGGTCCGGTCCGCCGTACCCCTGTACGACCGCCACGGGATCGTCGTCGGCCGACTCCACCGGCTCCAGTCCCCGCTCGCGCAGCGCGACGAGCAGCCCCTCCCCGCCGACGACCAGCACCCGGGCCCCGGCCGGCACCTGCTCGCTGATGAGCCGGGCCACGGCCTGCGCGGAGGTGATCACATCGTCCGCGGCGGCCGGAATCCCCAGCTCGGTGAGGTGGGCGGCCACCGCGTCGGGCGTCCGCAGCGCGTTGTTGGTGACGTACGCGAGGTGCATGCCGCCCGCCGCCGCCGTCCCCAGCGACTCCACGGCGTGCGTGATCGCCTTGCCGCCCGCGTACACCACCCCGTCCAGGTCGAGCAGCGCCGTGTCGTACGCCTCGCTCAGGGGCTGCCGGCCGGCGTCGGGCCGCGTCCTGACGGTCTGGCTCATTACACATCGCTCCTCGTTCGATCCCTTTCCCCCGATCATCGCGCATGCCGCCGACGCACTTACGATGCCTCAATGAATGACGCAGGTCCTGTGGAGGAAACACCGACGTCCGACGGCCTGGACCTGTCCCCGTTCCGGGGTCTGCGCTACGACCCCGACCGGGTCGGCAGCATCTCCGCCGTGACCTCTCCTCCGTACGACGTCGTCGTACGGCCCGACGGCCTGCTCCACCTCGAGTCCGCGGACCCGCACAACATCGTCCGGCTGATCCTGCCGCAGGACGCCGACCCCGCGGCCCGCAACCAGCAGGCCGCCGACACCCTGCGCCGCTGGCTCGCCGAGGGCGTACTCGCCGTCGACGCCGAGCCCGGCCTGTACGTCTACGAACAGCGCGACGGGAGCATCCTCCAGCGCGGTGTCATCGGCGCCCTGCGCCTGTCCGAGGCCGCGGACGGCGTGGTGCTCCCGCACGAGGACGTCATGCCGCACATCGTCGCGGACCGCGCGGACCTGATGCGGGCCACCTCGGCCAATCTCGAACCGCTGCTCCTGACCTACCGCAGCAACGGCGGGGCGACCGGCGCCGCCGCCGTCGTGGAACGCGTCACCGAACGCGCCCCGCTGCTCTCCACCACCACGGAGGACGGCTTCAGCCACCGCCTGTGGGCCGTGACCGACCCCGCCGAGCTGGCCGGGATCCGGACGGATCTCCACCGCCACCAGGCGCTCATCGCGGACGGCCACCACCGCTGGGCCACCTATCTGCGGCTGCGCGCCGAACACCCGTCGCCGAGCGCCTGGGACCACGGCCTGGTGCTCCTGGTGGACACCGCCCGCTACCCGCTCCGCGTCCGCGCCATCCACCGTCTCCTGAACCGCCTGCCCCCGGCCGCCGCCCGCGCCGCCCTCACCGGCCTCTTCCGGGTACGCGAGGTACGGGCGCCCCTGGCCGAGGCGCTGGACGCGCTCGCCGGGGCGGCAGCCGAGGGCAACGCCTTCCTGCTGGCCGGCGACGGCACCTTCCACCTCGTCGACCGCCCCGCCCCGGACCTCCTCGCCCGTACGGTCCCGGCCGACCGCCCGGAGCCCTGGCGCACCCTCGACGCGGCGGTCCTGCACGCGACGCTCCTCGAACACGTCTGGGGCATCCCGGAGGACTCACCGGAGCACATCGCGTACATCCACGACACGGCCGCCACGGTCGAAAAGGCGGAACGCGACGGCGGTACGGCCGTCCTGATGCACCCGGTCCGCGAGGAAGTCGTACGCGAACTGGCCCGCCAGGGCGTCAAGATGCCCCGCAAGTCGACATCGTTCGGCCCGAAGCCGGCGACGGGCCTGGTCCTGCGGACCCTCACCCTCTGAAATACGGACGGGCGGGCTCCAGGGAGCCCGCCCGTCCATCACCGCTGCTGTTGCAGCTTGTCGCGACTACTGCTCGCGGCCGCCCTGGCCTTCGGACCCCGTCTCCGTCTCCGGGGCCGTCTCCGACTTCGGCTCGGGCTCCTCGTCCCGTACGGCGTCGGTGTCGTCGTCCCGGTCGGCCTGGGGCCCGGCGGCGGGCTTCGTGTCGTCCTCGACAAGCGCGTCCACGAACTCGACGCCGTCCAGCTCCGCGAGCCGGTCGGAGGCGTCCGTGCTGCCGTCCTTGTCGGACTCGACGGCCTTCGCGAACCACTCCCGCGCCTCGTCCTCCCGCCCGGCGGCGAGCAGCGCGTCGGCGTACGCGTACCGGAGCCGCGCGGTCCACGGCTGCACGGAGTGGGAGGCCAGCTCGGGGCTCTGCAGGGTCACGATGGCGGCGTCGAGCTGCCCCATGTCCCGCCGGGCACCCGCGGCCACGAGCCGCATCTCGACCTGGCCGGCCTTGTCAAGCTTGTGCACCTCGGGCGCACCGGCCATGTCCAGCGCCTTCTCGGGCCGGCCCATGCCCCGCTCGCAGTCCGCCATGACGGGCCACAGATCGGTGTTGCCGGTCATCCGCCGCGCGGCCCGGAACTCGGCGAGCGCCTCGCTGAACTTCTGGTTCGCGTACGCGGCGAAGCCGGCCGCCTCACGGACGGCGGCCACGCGGGACGCCAGCCGAAGAGCCACCTTGGAGTATCCGTACGCGCTCTCCGGGTCCTCGTCGATGAGCCGGGCGACCATCACCAGGTTCCTGGCGACGTCCTCCGCAAGCCCCTTCGGCAGACTCTGGAGCTCCTGCCGTACGTCCTTGTCGATCTCCTCGCCCGTGACGTCATCGGGGATCGGCAGCCGCTTGATCGGCTCACGGTCGCGGTCGCGGTCCCGCTCGTCACGGAAGCGCCCACCGCCACGCCGGTCGTCGCCGCGCCGGTCGTCGCCACGGCGGTCGTCCCGGCGGTCATCGCGACCCCGGAACCCACCGGGACGCCCGCCCCGGTCGTCACGACGCGGCCCGCGCCCACGGTCGTCGCGCCGGTCGTCACGTCCACGGAACCCACCACGGTCCCCTCGGTCGTCACGACGGAATCCGCCACGGTCGCCGCCGCGGTCGTCGCCACGACGGTCGTCACGCCGGTCATCCCGACCCCGGTAACCACCACGGTCCCCGCGGTCCCCACGGTCGCGGTCGTCGCGACGGAAGCCGCCACGGTCGCCTCGGTCATCACCACGACGGAACGCGCCACGGTCGCCACCGCGGTCGTCCCCACGACGGTCATCCCGCCGGTCGTCACGGCGGTCGTCACGGCGGAATCCGCCACGGTCGTCGTCCCGACGGAAGGCAGGACGGTCACGGTCCCCGTCCCGACGGAAACCACGGTCCCGGTCGTCACGCCGCGGCCCACCGAACCGATCGTCACGCCGCTCATCCCGCCGATCGTCCCGACCCCGGAAACCACCACGGTCACCCCGGTCATCACGACGGAACCCACCGCGGTCGCCACCGCGGTCGTCCCCACGACGGTCATCCCGCCGGTCGTCACGGCGGAAACCACCACGGTCGTCGTCCCGACGGAAGGCAGGACGGTCACGATCCCCGTCCCGACGGAAACCACGGTCCCGGTCATCGCGCCGCGGCCCACCGAACCGATCGTCACGCCGCTCATCCCGCCGATCGTCCCGACCCCGGAAACCACCACGGTCACCCCGGTCATCACGACGGAACCCACCGCGGTCGCCACCGCGGTCGTCCCCACGACGGTCATCCCGCCGGTCATCGCGACGGAAACCACCCCGGAAGCCGCCGCGGTCACCGCCGCGGTCACCGCCTCGGTCGCCCTCACGACGGTCGTCGCGTCCGCCACCGTAGCCACCACGGCCGTAGCCGGCACGGCCGCTGTCACGACGGTCGTTGTCACGACGGTCGCCCCGGTCGTCACGGCGCGGTCCCCCGCGGTAGCCGCCGCGGTCACCACTGTCCCGGCGGCGCTGATCGCGCTCCGGTCGCTCGTCGGGAGAGTTGGTGGACATGGTGACTCCTGTCTTCGGTACCGCAAGTCATTCTCACGCAGCCGGGTACCCGGCGCGCTTCGGAAAAACAAAAAGGACCCTTGGTCCCAGCGAGTCGCTGGGACCAAGGGTCCTCCAAATATTGTTCGGCGGCGTCCTACTCTCCCACAGGGTCCCCCCTGCAGTACCATCGGCGCTGTGAGGCTTAGCTTCCGGGTTCGAAATGTAACCGGGCGTTTCCCTCACGCTATGACCACCGAAACCCTTTCAGACACCCCACAACTCAGCGGGGTCTTGAACGGGCAGCGAACAAGCACACTCTTCAATTGATTAGTGAAACTGTTCAGCCAGCACAACCGTTCGTTGTCTGGGAACAACACAGTGGACGCGAGCAACTGAGGACAAGCCCTCGGCCTATTAGTACCAGTCAACTCCACCCGTTGCCGGGCTTCCATATCTGGCCTATCAA
>NZ_JBHWHV010000065.1:0-56964 GCF_042732375.1 Streptomyces sp. NPDC059785 | reverse complement strand
GAACCGAGGGGTTCCGGCCGCCGCCGTCGATCGTCCTTGGGGCTCAGCCCAGCCCGCGGGAGTCCTGCTTGAGCGCCGTGTCGACCGTCAGGGCGGTCGCCACGACCAGGCTCAGCAGCGGCTCGGGGAGCTGGTAGTGGATCTGGAGGACGTAGTTGTCCGCCGTGGTGAACATGGTCTTCGCCAGACCTTCCCAGGTCTTGGTGATCCGGGCGACCTCGTTGTCCGCGTGGTCGACGATGGCGAAGTTCCAGGCCCGCCAGTTCTCCGCCTTGATCGCGCCGACCTGCTGGCCGTTCACGTTCATCGCGAAGTTGATCTTGCCGATCATGTTCTGCTGCACGATCTCGCCGACCGGCTGGCCGTCGGGACGCTCCACGACCACCCGCGACTTGAAGATCTTCGCGGGGCGCGTCAGCAGAAGCTGCGGCTGCCCGTAGGCGTCGCGGATCTCCAGCTTGTGGGTCATGAACTGGTCGAGGCTGGAGACGAACCGCAGAACCTTCTTGAAGAAGTTCTGGCCGACCTGGACGACCGAGCCGAGCTGGTTGCCGTTCTGATCCATGACCTTGTACTCATTGGTCACCTCGATCAGTTTGGCCTTCTGGTTCACCACCAGGACCGGCTCGGTGAACAGGGAGCCGCCGCCGGCGGCACCGCCCGTGACCCCGGCCTGCTGCTGCACCTGACGCTGCACACGCGCGTCGGGCGCGGCGGCGGGCTGCTGCGGTACTTGCTGAGGTGCGCCCTGCGGGCCGTTGGTGTGCTCTGTCCACTGGGTGCCGTCCCAGTAGCGCTGCGTCTGGGCCGCACCGTGCGGGTCCGGGTACCAGCCAGCAGGAGTGTTCGATTGCGTGGTCACCGGGGCACACTACCTTGAGCCCGCCTGAATGTAATCAGTCGCACGTGAATCACGGGTTTCAACCCGTCTCAGCCGGTCACGATCGCCGGGTCGCTGACGCCCGCCCGGCCGTTCTCGACATGTCCGGCGAACCGGCGCAGGAACGTGTCGTCCGCGTCGGACTCCACCCGCAGGTCGTACCAGCGCTTGGCGGACCGCAGCGCCACCGTGTGCCGGACGGTCGCGCCGGGCCGCACCCGGAACGACTTCGGCTGTCCGCCGTAGCCGCTGGTGAGCTTCAGACCCACCGTGCGGGCGCCGTGGTTGGTGAAGGTGAGCTGCACGTCGTCGCCGGTGTGCCGGGCGGTGACCTCGGGCCCGGCCGTGGCGTTCGGGCCGCGGAAGGTGCGCAGGAACCCGTTCGGCCCGTGCACGGTGAGGTCGTAACTTCCGTTCGAATACGTGGAGTTCCAGGTGTCCGACACGGTCCTGCCCGCCTCGGTGGTGTACGTCCAGGGGCCGTCGGTGCGGTTGCCGGAGGTGACGAGGAAGGCGGCACCGGCCTTGGCGCCTGAGGCGAACGTCAGCGTGAAGGTGCCGGACTTGGTGTCGGCGGCGCCGTCCACCAGGGGCGCGTACTTGAGCGGGCGCGCCGGGCGCGTACCGCGCTCCTGCACGGGCAGCTCGGGGTCGGCGGGCGGGGTCGGCACGTAGTCGGGGTGACGCTCGTTGTCGGCCGGTTCGTAGCCGTCGGTGTCCGGCAGCGAGACGGGGCCCGCGTTGCGGTGGGAGAAGTCGAACGCCGAGGTGAGGTCGCCGCAGACGGCCCGCCGCCAGGGCGAGATGTTCGGCTCGTGCACGCCGAAGCGGCGCTCCATGAAGCGGATGATCGAGGTGTGGTCGAACGTCTCGGAGCAGACGTAGCCGCCCCGGCTCCAGGGCGAGACCACGATCATGGGCACCCGCTGGCCGAGCCCGTAGGCGCCCGCGGCGTGGCTCGCGTCGCCCTTGAAGACGTCCGGGCCGACGTCGACGGTGGACTTGCCGCGCGCGGCGGAGTCCGGCGGGAACGGCGGCACCAGGTGGTCGAAGAACCCGTCGTTCTCGTCGTAGGTGATGAACAGGGCCGTCTTCGCCCACACCTCCGGGTCGGCGGTGAGCGCGTTCAGGACCTGGGATATGTACCAGGCGCCGTAGTTCGCGGGCCAGTTGGGGTGCTCGGTGAAGGCCTCGGGAGCGGCGATCCAGGAGATCTTCGGCAGCTTGCCGCCCACGACGTCGGCCTTGAGCTGATCGAAGAGGCCGTCACCGGCGGCCGCGTTCGTGCCGGTGCGGGCCTTGTCGTAGAGCGGGTCGCCGGGCTCGGCACTGCGGTACTGGTTGAAGTACAGCAGCGAGTTGTCGCCGTAGTTGCCGCGGTAGGCGTCGTTGATCCAGCCCCAGCCGCCCTCGGCGTCCAGGCCGTCGCCGATGTCCTGGTAGATCTTCCAGGAGACGCCGGCCTTCTCCAGGCGCTCGGGGTACGTGGTCCAGCTGTACCCCTTCTCGTCGTTGCCGAGGACCGGGCCGCCGCCGACCCCGTCGTTGCCCGTGTACCCCGACCACAGGTAGTAGCGGTTGGGGTCGGTGGAGCCGATGAACGAGCAGTGGTAGGCGTCGCAGATGGTGAAGGAGTCGGCGAGCGCGTAGTGGAACGGTATGTCCTCGCGGGTGAGGTAGGCCATCGTCGTCGCCGACTTCGCGGGCACCCACTTGTCGTACTTGCCGTTGTTGAAGGCGGTGTGCCCGTCGCTCCAGCCGTGCGGGAGGTCCTGGATGAACGCCAGGCCCAGGTCGTCGGCCTCGGGGCGGAAGGGCAGCACGTCCTTGGTGCCGTCCGACTGGTACCAGACCGGCTTGTCGCCCGAGGTCGTGGCCGGGACGGGGTCGCCGAAGCCGCGGACGCCCCGCAGCGAGCCGAAGTAGTGGTCGAACGAACGGTTCTCCTGCATCAGGACGACGATGTGCTCGATGTCGTCGATGGTGCCGCTGCGGTGGCCCGCCGGGATCGAGGCGGCCCGGGCGATGCTGTCGGACAGCGCGGTCGCGGCCGCGGTGCCGCCCGCGAGTTGCAGGAAACGCCGCCGGTTCACTTGGGGCATGACTGGGTGACCTCTGTCCTGACGGGGCCGACGGGGCGGCCGGATGGTGCGGAGACATGCGCGCAAGGAGTGTTCCAAGAGCACCGAACGACAGGGAAGGGTCCCGTGGCATCCATGTGAAACCCGGCGGTACGCGAGGCCAACGGGGCGGGCACCACCGCGGCCGGCCACCAGGTGAGACGGGGGTGTGCGGCCTCCCGGACCAGGGCAGATTCGCGATCATGGCCAAGACCGAGAGCGCCCTCACCCCCACCCGGCGCCCCGTGCGCCAGCTCCTCGCCGCCTCCGTGGGCAACGCCGTGGAGTGGTACGACTGGTACGCGTACACCTTCCTCGCCACCTACATCGCCGGCGAGATCTTCCCCAAGGGGTCCGGCAGCTCCCTGGTGCCGCTGCTTTCCACCTTCGCCGTCTTCGCGGTGGGCTTCTTCATGCGGCCGGTCGGCGGACTGCTGATGGGCACGATCGCCGACCGGCACGGCCGCCGCACCGCGCTGACCGCGACCATCCTGCTGATGGGCGGCAGCAGCCTGCTGGTCGGCCTCACCCCCACCTACGCCGCCGTCGGCGTGCTCGCCCCCGTCGTCCTGGTCCTCGCCCGGCTGCTCCAAGGGCTCTCCGTCGGCGGCGAGTTCGCGGCCTCCACCACTTTCCTCGTCGAGTCGGCCCGGCCCGGCAGACGCGGCCTGTTCTCCAGCTTCCAGTACGTCTCCACCACCGCCGGACAGCTGATCGCGTCCGGGATCGCCGCGCTGCTCGTCGCCACCCTCACCGACGGGCAGATGAACGGCTGGGGCTGGCGGGTGCCGTTCGTGCTCGGCGCCGTGTTCAGTCTCGTCGGCCTGTGGATCCGGCGGGGCGCCCAGGAGACCCGCAGCGCCGAGCAGCGGCGCGGGCCGCGCCCGGGTCTGCTCGACGCGCTGCGCGACCACCCGCGCGAGTCCCTCCTCATCTGCGGCATCACCGCGGGCGGCACCCTCGCCTACTACACCTGGACCTCGTACCTGCCGACGTACGCGGAACTGCACGGCGGCATCGAGAAGTCGGACGCACTCCTGGCGGGCACCCTCTCCCTGGCCTTCTTCGGACTCCTCCAGCCGCTCGGCGGCCTGCTCTCCGACCGCCTCGGACGCCGCCCCCCGCTCCTCTTCTTCGGCCTCGGCTTCGCCCTGCTGAGCGTGGAGCTGCTGCACGCCCTCGACGACTCCTTCGCCGTACTGCTCCTCGTCCAGTGCGCCGGCATGGTCCTGCTGACCGGCTTCACCTCGATCTCCGCCGCGGTCAACGCGGAGGTCTTCCCGCCCCGGGTCCGCGCGGCGGGCATCGGCTTCCCGTACTCCCTCACGGTCGCCCTCTTCGGCGGCACGGCCCCGTACGTGGGCACCCTCTTCGAGGACCTGGGCCACTCCCTCCTGTTCCCCTGCTACGTGGCCCTCCTCTGCCTGATCTCCTCGACCGTCTACCTCCGTCTGCCGGAAACCGCCCACGGGGAGCTGCGGCGCTGACCCGAGAGCCTTCCGTCTGGCGGAAGCCGCCTTGCCGGGCCGGTGCGGGCGTCACGACCCTGGGTCCAGCCACGGCACGCGGGGCACCGTCGTCCCGCCGAACGGGACGGGAGCCGCAACGATGCCGCACATGACCGCCTTCGCCAGGAACCAGTGGTACGTCGCCGCCTATACGCACGAGGTCGGGCGTGAGCTGCTCGGGCGGACGGTGCTGGGCGAGCCGCTCGTGCTCTACCGCACCGAGGAGGACGGTACGGCCGTGGCACTGGCCGACCGGTGTGTGCACCGCCGCTTCCCTCTCTCCGAGTCCCGGCTCGACGGCGACCGGATCGTGTGCGGGTACCACGGCTTCACGTACGACACCACGGGCACCTGCGTGTACGTGCCGGGGCAGAAACGGATTCCGCGGACGGCACGCGTCGCCGCGTACCCCGTGGCAGAGCAGGACTCACTGGTCTGGGTCTGGATCGGGGACCCCGCGCTCGCCGACCCGCTGACCATTCCGCGGGCCACGCACCTGGCCGACCCGGAGTGGGTCACCGTGCGCGGCATGGAGCCCATCGACGCCGACTACGGCCTCCTCGTCGACAACCTCCTCGACCTCTCCCACGAGACCTATCTGCACGGCGGCTACATCGGTACGCCCGAGGTCGCCGAGACGCCGATCACCACCGAGGTCGACGAGGGCGCCGGCATCGTACGGGTCAGCCGGCACATGGACGACGCCGCGTGCCCGCCGTTCTACGCCCGCTCCACCGGCATCGAGGGCCGGATCACCCGCTGGCAGGACATCGAGTACCACGCCCCGTGCCTGTATCTGCTGCACAGCAGGATCGCCCCGACCGGGGTGCTGCCCGAGGCGGACGGCAGCGATCCGCACGCGTTCCACGTGGAGATCACGTACGCGATCACACCGTCCGGCGACGGGCACGTGTACGACTTCTGGGCGGTCTCCCGCGACTTCGCCCGCGAGGACGGTGAAGTCACCGAGTTCCTGCGGGAGTTCAACCACACCGTCGTGATGCAGGACGTCGACGCGCTCAACCTGCTCCAGCGGGCGCTCGGCACCGAGCGGACCGGATACCAGGAGCTGAGCATCAACATCGACACCGGCGGTCTCGCGGCCCGCCGCATCCTGTCCCGGCTGGCCGAGGAGGGCGACAAGCCCGTGGAGCGGGTTCAGTGAGCACGCCACGCCCCTCCCTGGGCGGCGAGATCTACCGCGTCGACTGGCTGCCGGGCACCGATCTGCTGCACGGCACCTGCCACTGCGGCGCCGAGCACACCGACCAGGACCCGGTGCTGATGTGGGAGTGGATGCTCGCCCATCCCCAGGGCCACACCTCCACCTCACCAGGACTGGGATCATGACCGCGTACGAAACCGAGTTGATCGTGGCCGAGCGCGAGTTCGTCAGCGACGGAGTGCTCGCCCTGGTCCTCCGGCATCCGCTCGGCGACGAGTTGCCCGGCTGGGAGCCCGGCGCCCACATCGACGTGCTGCTCGGGCCCGGTGTCGAGCGGCAGTACTCGCTGTGCGGCGATCCGGCGGACCGGAGCGGCTGGCGGATCGCGGTGCTGCGCGAGCCGGCCGGACGCGGGGGCTCCGCCCGGGTGCACGACCGGGTGGGCACGGGCGACACGCTCCGCGTGCGCGGGCCGCGCAACCACTTCCCGCTGGCCGCCGCCCCGCGCTACCGCTTCGTCGCGGGCGGCATCGGCATCACCCCGATCCTGCCGATGATCACCGCGGCGGAGGGTGCGGGCGCCGACTGGACCCTGCTGTACGGCGGGCGCACCCGGGCCTCCATGGCGTTCACCGGGGAGCTGAGCCGCTACGGGGACCGGGTGACGTTCGCCCCGCAGGACGAGACCGGGCTGCTCGACCTCGGCTCCGTCCTCACCGGCCTGCCCGACGACACGCTGGTCTACTGCTGCGGTCCCGAGCCGCTGCTGAGCGCGGTGGAGGAGCGGTGCCCGGCCGGGCGGCTGCGTCTGGAGCGCTTCCGGCCCCGGGAAGCGGAGGAGCGGCAGGACGGCGCCTTCGACGCCGTACTGGCCCGCAGCGGGCGCACGGTGACCGTCCCGGCCGGTGTCTCCGTCCTCGACGCGGTGCGGGCCGCGGGCACCGAGGTGCTGTACTCCTGCACCGAGGGCACGTGCGGGACCTGCGAGACGGACGTCCTGGAGGGTGTGCCGGACCACCGTGACTCGGTGCTGACCGACGCGGAGCGGGCGGCCGGCGAGACGATGCTCATCTGCGTGTCCCGGTGCCGGGGGAAGCGGCTCGTGCTCGACCTGTGACGTGCAGGTCCGCCTCCAGGCGGGCCACCGTCGCCAGCAGATGGGGCAGCAGGTCGCGGCGGACGGACTCCACGGAGACGCGGCTCGCGGGCACCGGGATGTTCACGGCCGCCACCACCTCGCCCTCCCGGTCGCGCACCGGGGCCGCGACCGAGCGCAGCCCCTCCTCCAGTTCCTGGTCGACGATCGCGTACCCCTGGCGCCTGATCCGCCGCAGCTCGGCCTTGAACAGGTCGGGCGAGACCAGCGTGCGCGAGGTCAGCGGGCGCAGCTCGGTGCGGGCCACCCGGGCGTCGATCTCGGCGTCCGGCAGATGCGCGAGGATCACCCGGCCCACGGAGGTGACGTGCGCCGGGAAGCGGGTGCCGACGGTGATGGCCGCGGTCATGATGCGGCGGGTCGGGACCCGTGCCAGGTACACGACGTCGTCGCCGTCGAGGACGCACAGCGAGGACGACTCCCCCACCTGCGCGGCCAGTTGCTCGAGGAACGGCTCGGCCAGCTCGGGCAGCGTGAGGCCCGACAGATAGGCGTATCCGAGCTCCAGGATGCGCGGGGTGAGCCGGAACATGCGGCCGTCGGTGTGCACGTACCCCAGGTCGGCGAGGGTGAGCAGGAAGCGGCGGGCCGCCGCCCGGGTCAGGTCGCAGGCTCGGGCCACCTCGCTGAGGGTGAGTTCCGGATGGTCGGCGTCGAACGCGCGGATCACGGCGAGGCCGCGCTCGAAGGACCGGACGAAATGCGATTCGCGGGCAGCAGCAGGCATCGTCGCCTCCCTGGGGACGCACAGTGGTGCGCAGGGCGCACGCTATGAGCACGCTTTGGCAACTGTCAACGACCGTGCGCAGCAAGGGCATTGACCCATAACCGGCCACGCTCTACGTTCGCGCCGAGCACATGTGTGCTGTCTGCGCACAACCTGTCCGCACCGTGATCAGGGGGGACCATGCGTCGTCTGCTCATCGGTCTAGCGACCGTCACTGTCCTGGTCGCCGCGTCGGCCTGTGGTTCGTCGGACTCCTCCGACGGGTCCGGCGAGGCGTCCGGCGGCACCACCACCGTCAAGCTCGGGCTCATCCCCATCGTCGACGTCGCACCGGTCTACCTGGGGCAGAAGAAGGGCTTCTACAGCAAACGCGGTCTGAAGCTGTCGATCACCAACGCGCAGGGCGGCGCGGCGATCGTGCCGGGGGTCACCAGCGGCCAGTTCCAGTTCGGACTGTCCAACATGACCTCGCTGTTCATCGCCCAGTCCCACAACGTGCCGGTGAAGGCCGTGGTGAACGCCGTCGCCTCGACGGGCGAGGAGGGCAAGGACTTCGGCGCCCTCGTGGTCGGCAAGGGCAGCTCCGTCAAGTCGCCGAAGGAGCTGGAGGGCAAGAAGGTCGCCGTCAACACGCTGAAGAACATCATCGAGACCTCGGTCCGCCAGTCGGTGCGCAAGGACGGCGGCGATCCGGACAAGGTGAACTTCGTCGAACTGGCCTTCGACCAGATGCCCGCGGCCCTCGACAGCGGGCAGATCGACGCGGCCATGCCGGTGGAACCGGCGCTCGCCGCCATCAAGGCGCAGGGCGGCACCGAGATCGCCTCGTCGTTCGTCGACGTCGCGCCGGACCTCACCGTGTCGATGTACTTCGCCTCGACGCAGTACGCGCAGAAGAACCCGGACGTGGTGAAGAAGTTCCAGGAGGCCACGGCCGAGTCCCTGGCGTACGCGAGCGCGCACCCGGACGAGGCCCGCGAGATCGTCACCACGTACACCAAGATCCCGGCGGCGACCCTGGAGAAGGTGACCCTGCCGAAGTGGCCGGCCGAGCCGGACCGCGCCTCGATCGAGCAGCTCGCGAAGCTGAGCGAAGAGGACGGCCTGATCGAGTCCGCGCCCGACCTGGACAAGCTGCTTCCGTGAACGTACGTCACGCCGTGCTGGGCGCGTCCGGGTTCGCGGGTTTCCTCGTGCTCGCGGAGGCGGTGCCGCGGCTCGGTCTGGTCGATGAGAAGTACTTCCCGCCGGCCGACCGCATCGCCGGGGCGCTCGGCGGCGAGATCGCCGACGGGGCGTTCTGGACGGCGCTCGGCGACACCCTGACCGGCTGGGCGCTGGGCCTGGCGATCGCGGTGTCGGCGGGCGTCGTCATCGGGGTGGTCGTCTCGGTGGTGCCGTACCTGCGGGAGGCGACGGCCTCGACGGTCGAGTTCCTGCGCCCGATCCCGTCGGTCGCGCTGATCCCGCTCGCCGTGCTGCTGTACGGCACGGAACTCAGGTCGGTACTGCTGCTCGTGGTGTACGCCTCGTTCTGGCAGGTGCTGATCCAGGTGCTGTACGGGGTGCGGGACGTCGACCCGGTCGCGGAGGAGACGGCCCGCTCCTACGGTCTGGGCACCTGGGCGCGGGTGCGGCACGTGCTGTGGCCGACCGCGCTGCCGTACGTCATGACCGGGGTCCGGCTGGCCGCGGCCGTCGCACTGATCCTGGCCGTGACCGCGGAGCTGGTGATCGGGGCGCCGGGGCTCGGCGCGCGAATCGCGGTGGCGCAGACCTCGCAGGCGGTGCCGGAGATGTACGCGCTCGTCGTGGTCACCGGGCTGCTCGGGCTGCTGATCAACGTGGGGGCCCGGACGGTGGAGCGGCGGGCGCTGGCCTGGCACCACTCGGTGCGCGGGGAGGTGGCGGTGTGAAGCGTCTCCTGCTGCGGCTGCTGCTGCTCGTCGCGCTGCCGGTGCTGCTCGTCACCGGCTGGTGGTTCGCGTCGTCGGGCAGCACCGATGTGTACTGGCCGCCGCTGCGCACCATCCTGCGGACCTTCCCGGACGTGTGGACGGGCGAGCGGCTGCGGGAGGACGTGCTGCCGAGCGTGCTCAGGCTGGCGGCCGGTTACGCGAGCGCCGCGCTGATCGGCGTCGCGCTCGGCACGGTCATCGGCCTGCACCGCACGGTGCGGGCGGTGTGCGAACCGGTCCTGGAGTTCCTGCGGGCGGTGCCGCCGCCGGTGCTGGTGCCGGTCATCATGCTGTTCGCGGGCATCGGCGACACGATGAAGATCGCCGTGATCGCGAGCGGCTGCGTCTGGCCGATCCTGCTGAACACCGTCGAGGGCGTGCGCGCGGTCGACCCGGTGATGGCGGAGACGGCCCGCTCGTACGGGGTGACGGGCGCCGCCCGGCTGCGGCACCTGGTGCTGCGCTCGGCGAGCCCGCAGATCTTCGCGGGGCTGCGGCAGGCCCTGTCGATCGGGATCATCCTCATGGTGATCAGCGAGATGTTCGCGGCCAGCAACGGGATCGGATTCACCATCGTCCAGTTCCAGCGCGGCTTCGCGATCCCCGACATGTGGACCGGGATCCTCGTCCTGGGGCTGCTCGGCTTCCTGCTGTCGGCCGTCTTCCAGCTGGTCGAGCGGCGGGTCCTCGGCTGGTACCACGGTCTGCGCGCATCCTCCCGGCGGTCTTGAGTGAACTCGCGAAAGGGCACCTCATCGATGCACGCGCTCCTGGACGTCCGCGGCCTGCGCAAGGTCTACGAAGGGTCCGGCCGCCGGGTGGAGGCGGTCCGCGACCTGACCTTCACCGTGGACACCGGCGAACTGGTCTGTCTCGTCGGGCCCTCGGGCTGCGGCAAGACGACCCTGCTGAAGTGCGTCGGGGGGCTGCTCGCGCCGACCGGCGGCGAGGTCCTGCTCGGCGGCGACCGGGTCGCCGGGCCGCCCCCGGGGATGGCGTTCGTCTTCCAGGAGTACGGGCGCAGCCTGTTCCCGTGGATGCGGGTCGGCGAGAACGTCGAACTGCCGCTGAAACAGAAGCGGCTGAGCACCGCGCGGCGCCGGGAGCTGGTCGCCGACTCGCTGGCCTCGGTGGGCCTCGCGGACGCCGCGGGCGCGTACCCGTGGCAGCTGTCCGGCGGAATGCAGCAGCGGGTGGCCATCGCCCGCGCGCTCGCGTACGAGCCGGAGGTGCTGCTGATGGACGAGCCGTTCGCGGCGGTGGACGCCCAGACCCGCGCCGATCTGGAGGACCTGGTGCGCCGGCTGTGGCGGGAGCGCGGGATGACCATCCTGTTCGTCACCCACGACATCGACGAGGCCGTCTACCTCGGCGAGCGCGTCCTCGTCCTGTCGGCCTCCCCCACGGTCGTGCAGGAGCAGCTCGAGGTCGACCTCCCGTCCGACCGCGACCAGCTCCACACCCGCGTCGCCCCGCGCTTCGCCGAACTGCGCACCCATGTGTACGAGCAGATCCAGGCGGCGAAGCGCGGGACGGGTGGGCCCGTCAAGGAGTCGGATACGCCTCCACCTCGCTGAACTGGGCGGCGGGCCAGCCGGTGTTGGCGGTGACGTTGAGCCGCAGGTGGCGCAGGCTGGTGCCGCTGGGCAGGGCCACGGTGACGGTGTTCCCGGTGGCCGGGTCGAAGCGGTAGTCCTTCGAGGCCACGACGGTGGAGTAGGAGGAGCCGTCCGTGCTGCCCTGCACGGAGAGGGTCTGAGTGCGGGCTCCCCAGGCGGTGGCCGGGGGCAGCTTCAGTACGAGGCGGCGTACCGCCTGGGTGGAGCCGAGGTCGACCGTCAGCGCCTGCGGGAACGCGTTGTTCGCGGACTCCCAGTACGAGTTGGCGTCACCGTCGACGGCCTTGCCCGGGGTGTAGACGTCCTGGGAGCCGGTGGCGGTGGCGGGGCGGCCCTGGGCGAGGTTGCGGCCGGGGTCGGGGTCCGGGTTGCCCGCGCCGGGCTGCGGCCAGCTGGAGCAGTCCGACCAGGTGCTGTCCCAGCCGGAGTTGCCGCCGCCGTCGGTGAGCGCGAAGGTGCCGGAACCGGTCGGGTAGGGGCAGTTGTAGACGCCGGCCGAGCCGACGCCGCCGGCCTTGACGTTGCTGAACTTCGCGGCGCCCTGGGCCTCGGCCTGCACGACGACCGTACCGGCCTTGTCGACGGTGGCACCGTTCACGGTGACGTTCTTGACCGCGTAGCCGCGGCCGCCGCCGGAGACGAACTCGAAGGCGCTGTACGGGCTGTCCGTGAACGTGTTGTCGGTCAGGTTGACCGTCGCCTCGATGGCGCTGTCGTAGGAGTCGACGCGCAGCGCGCCCATCGGATGGTTCCAGTTGGGGTTCATGGCGCCGGTGCGCACGAGGGTGTTGCCGGAGACGGTGATGGTCCCGGCGAGCGGCGAGAACGGGTCGAGGAACTTCTGGTTGGAGATGGCGATGCCGCTGCCGAGCGCGTTGGTGTCGGCAACCAGGTTGTTCTTGACCGAGATGTCGGTGCCGCCGTAGATCGCGATGCCGTTGGCGAGGTTCGGCTGGGTGATGGTGTTGTTCTCGAAACTGCTGTTGGTGTCGGCCGCGTAGAGCGACCACATGGCGAGGGCGTCGTCGCCGTTGTTGCGCAGGAAGTTGCCCCGGACCCTGACGCCGCGGGCGTTGCCGTTGAGGTTGAGGCCGTCGGCGGTGGTGTCGAGGATCCGGTTGTTCTCCACCACGAGGTTGTCGTTGTTCCCGGTCAGCCAGAGCCCGACCTTGAGGTGCTGGATCCACATCCCGGAGACCGAACTGTTCGGCCCGAGCGAGCCGTTGACGAAATTGTCCGGGTTGGAGTCGACCCGTTCGGTGACCTCGCCGATGACGGCGAAGTCCTTGAGGTGGACGCCGCCGGACGAACTGCTCTGGTCGATGAAGCGGGAGCCGCGCACGACGGAGTACCAGCTGCCCGCACCCTGAAGAGTCACGTTCTGCACGCCGCTGAGGGAGGACGTGATCCGGTACTCCCCCGCCGGTATCCACACGGTGCCGCCCTGGGCCGCGGAGACGGCGTCGCGGAACGCCTGCGTGGAGTCGCCCTGGCCGCTGGGGTCGGCGCCCTTGTCGGTGACGGACACGGAACCGGCGGGCTTGGCGGCGGCACCGGTCACCTGCTCGAAGTCGGCTACGTCGACGGTGACTTGAGTGCCGGTGGCCTGGACGGCGACCTTGTCACCGGCCTGCACGTTCTGCCCGAGCAACAGCCGGGCGTTGTCGAAGAAGTGATGCGTCCTGGCCCCGGCGATCCAGGACGTGTCGACGTAGGAGTACTTGGAGGTGACGGTCAGGGTCCTGGCGAGCTTGGTGCCGTTGACGTACACGTCGAGAGTGCCCGACTGTCCGTCAGGGACGCTGTAGGCGACGTTCACCGCGTTGGCGGCGCGGGGCACGGTGAACTCGACGCGCTGCCCCGAGGTGAGCCGGACGGCCTGACGCCCGGACGCCTCGGAGGCGAGCGTGCCCTGCGTGTAGTCGGGCCCGACCTTCGTGCCCGTGGTGGTGGCGGACTCCGCCTCGACGGAGGTGAAGGGCAGTTCGGCACCGGCCGCCGCGGCGGCGGCCCGCGCCGTACCGGCCGTGGTGCCGAGCAGCCCGGCGGCGAGGGTGACGGCCGCGGCGGTCGCGGCGACGGGCAGGTGTCTTGCGGTTCTGGACATTGCTGGTCCCTTTCGCGTGGGGTCGAGTGGGAGTGCCGGGACAGCGGAGCGGAGCCGGCGACCGGGCCGCGGCCGGAGTCCGTACAGGGACTCTCAGGCGCGCAGCCAGGCCGCCGTGTCCTGGGGAAGGCGGCCCTCCGCGTCGAGCGGGCCGCTGGTGAGCAGTACGGAGGTGTGCGCGGGGAGCTCGGCCGGGGTGCCGGAGAGGTTGACCACGCACCGCAGTCCGTCGGTGCGGTCGAAGGCGAGGACACCCTCGGGCGCGGGCAGCCAGGTCAGCGGCCCGTCGCCGAACCCGGCCGCGGAGCGCCGAAGGCGCAGGGCGGCCCGGTAGAGGCTGAGCATCGAGGCGGGGTCCTCCCCCTGCCGGTCGGCGGCGTACGCGGCCCAGCCGGCGGGCTGCGGCAGCCACGGCTCACCGCCGAACCCGGCGTACGGGGCCCCCGCCTCCCAGGGCAGCGGTACCCGGCAGCCGTCGCGCCCCGGATCGGTCCCGCCGGACCGGAAGTGCATCGGATCCTGAATGCTCTCGCGCGGAATGTCCGCCTCGGGCAGCCCCAGCTCCTCTCCCTGATAGACGTAGACGGCGCCGGGCAGGGCCAGGGAGAGCAGGGCCGCCGAGCGGGCGCGGCGGGTGCCGAGCTCGAGGTCGGTCGGGGTGCCGAACTCCTTGGCGGTGAAGTCGAACCCGGTGTCGGCGCGGCCGTAGCGGGTGACCGTGCGGGTCACGTCGTGGTTGCACAGCACCCAGGTGGCGGGGGCGCCGACCGGGGCGTGCTCGGCGAGGGTCTCGTCGATCGAGGTGCGCAGCCGTTCCGCGTCCCAGGGGCAGGCCAGGAAGGAGAAGTTGAAGGCGGTGTGCAGTTCGTCGGGGCGCAGATAGCGGGCGAAGCGCTCGCTGTCGGGCAGCCAGACCTCGCCGACGAAGATCGCGTCGTATTCGTCGGCGACCGCGCGCCAGGCGCGGTAGATGTCGTGCAGTTCATCGCGGTCGACGAACGGGCTGGGGCCGCGGCCCTCGGTGAAGTCCGGCAGCGCGGGGTCCTTGGCGAGCAGCGCGGCGGAATCGATCCGCACCCCGGCCACCCCCCGCTCGAACCAGAACCGCAGGACGTCCTCGTGCTCCTGCCGCACGGCCGGGTGCGCCCAGTTGAGGTCGGGCTGTTCGGGGGTGAACAGGTGCAGGTACCACTCGCCGTCGGGCAGCCGGGTCCAGACGGGTTCGGTGGAGCCGGCGAACTGCGAGGGCCAGTCGTTGGGCGGCAGCTCCCCGTTCTCGCCGCGCCCCGCCCTGAAGTGGAACAGCTCCCGCTCCGGACTGCCGGGCCCGGCCGCCACCGCGGCCCGGAACCACGGGTGCTGGTCGGACACATGGTTGGGCACGATGTCGACGATGGTCCTGATGCCCAGCTCGCGCGCCTCGGCGATCAGCTTCTCGGCCTCGGCGAGGGTGCCGAAGGCCGGGTCGATGACGCGGTAGTCGGCGACGTCGTAACCGCCGTCGGCCAGCGGCGACAGATACCAGGGGGTGAACCAGAGGGCGTCCACGCCGAGTTCGGCGAGGTACGGGAGCCGGGCGCGGACGCCCGCGAGGTCGCCGGTGCCGTCGCCGTCGCCGTCCGCGAAGCTGCGCACGTACACCTGGTAGATGGCGGCGGAGCGCCACCAGTCGTCGTGCGTGCGGGCAGAGGGCTGTCCCACGGTGCCTACCTTTCAGAAGAAGTACGGGAAGAGGTCGACGTCAGCCCTTGGTGCTGCCCGCGCCGATGCCGGCGATGATGTGCCGCTGGAACACCAGGAACATGACGACCATGGGGATGCTGGCGATCACCATGGAGCCGAGGAGCACGGTCAGCGGAATGTTCTGCGAAAGCTGGACGAGGGCCACGCTGATCGGCTGTTGGTCGGTGTCGGAGAAGACCATCAAAGGCCAGAGGAAGTCCTGCCAGACGGCGACGAGCGCGAAGATCGACACGACGCCGAGAACGGGCCGGGACATGGGCAGCACGATCGACCAGAGGGTGCGCAGCTTCCCGGAACCGTCGATCTCGGCGGCCTCCAGGACGTCACGCGGAATCCGGTCGAAGAACCGCTTGAGCAAGTACAGATTGAAGGCATTGGCGACAGCGGGCAGCCAGATACCCAGCGGGTCGTTGAGCAGACTGGTGTGGATGAGCGGCAGATCGGCGACGGTCAGGTACTTCGGTACGACCAGGGCCTGCACCGGGACCATCAGGGTGGCCAGGATGCCGCCGAGGATCACCTTGCCGAAGGCCGGCTTCAGCTTGGACAGGGCGTACGCGGCGGCGGTGCAGAACACGAGCTGGAGCAGCCAGGCGCCGGACGCCTGTACCACCGTGTTCCACAGATGGGTGGGCAGGTCCATCTGCTCCCAGGCATCGCGGTAACCATTGAAGCCCCACCGCTCGGGCACGAACGTAGGAGGCGTCCGTGCCACCTCGTCCGGCGACTTCATGGCACCGGTGACCATCCAGTAGACGGGAAAGAGAAAGGCGAGGACGAAAAGCAGCACCACGCCGGTGAAGACGGCCCAGTACACGGCCTTGCCGCGGGGGCGGGCCAGCGTGAGCGGGGAAACGAGAGTACGCGTGCTCATGGGCCCTCAGTCCTCGCCTTCGGAACGGGTAAGCCGCAGATAGACCGCCGAAAAGGCGCTGAGCAGCACCAACAACATGACACTGAGGGCGCAGGCGCCGCCGAAGTCGTTGTAGAGGAAGGCGTACTTGTAGATGAGGTAGAGGACGGTGACGGTGGAGTTCTCCGGACCGCCGCCGGTGATGACGAACGGCTCGGTGAAGATCTGCATGGTGGCGATGATCTGAAGCAGCATGAGCATCAGAACGATGAACCGTGTCTGCGGAATCGTCACATGCCGGATCCGCTGGAGCAGATTGGCACCGTCGAGTTCGGCGGCCTCGTACAGCTCGCCCGGTATCCCCTGGAGGGCGGCCAGGTAGATCAGGACGGTGCCGCCCATGTTGGCCCAAGTGGCAACAATCACCAGGGAGATGAGCGCGGTGTCGGCGCCGTTGGACCAGTTGGAGGTGGGCAGGTGCGCGAAGCGCAGTGCCTCGTTGGCGAGTCCGGCCCCCGGATCGTAGAACCACTTCCACAGCAGGGCACTGACCACAGGCGGAATCATCACCGGCAGATACACAACGACACGGAAGAACGCCCGAGCGTGCCGGAGCTCGTTCAGCACCAGCGCCATGACGAAAGGCACGGCGAACCCGATGAGCAGGGCGAGGGCGGTGAAGGTGAACGTGTTGCGCCAGGCGGCTCCGAATTCCGGGTCGTCGAAGACGCGGGTGAAGTTGTCGGTGCCCACCCACTCCGGGTCGGATCCGGGCGTGTACTTCTGGAAGGCGATCACGACCGCGCCGATCGCCGGATACCAGGAGAACAGCGCGAAACAGAGCAGGCCACCGGCGAGGAAGGCGTAGGCGCGGCCCTGCTCGGCGAGCCGCCGCCGCCAGGGGCTGCCGGACCGGCGCCCGGCCGGCGGCACCGCCTCCGGCGGCCCGACGACCACCGGAGGGGGTGTCACCGTGTCTGCTGCGGTCTTCATGGGCGGTGTCAGCCCCTGGCCAGAATGGAGTCGATCTTGCCGGAGGCGTCCTTCAGCAGCTGGTCGATGTCGGCGTCCTTCTTGGTGAGGACGGCGGAGACGGCGCCGTCGAGGACGGAGTAGATCTGCTGGGCCTGCGGCGGCTCGATCTTCATCTCAAGGCTCTGGTTGCCGTCCAGGAAGGGCTGGTAGTTCTCCACCGGCACATTGGCGTTGGCCTTCTTGACCTGCTGGTCCTTCTCGTCGGCGGCGCCGGTGAACAGGCGCGGCTCGGGCAGGCCCACGGGCGCGTCGTTCTTCTTTGCGCGGGCGTAGTCACCGAGGAACCCGTCCCCGGGCGTCAGGAACATGAAGTCGAGCCACTTGAGCCCGGCCCGGATCTGCTCCGGAGTGGCCTTCTTGCTGAACATATAGCCGTCGCCCCCGATGAGCGTCCCCTCGCCGCCGGGCATAGGAGCCAGCGCCAGATCCTTGTAAGTGCCGCCCTTCTCCTTCACGAGGATCGGAATGTTGTCGGGCGCGGCGAGATACATGCCGAGCTTGCCCGACCCCATCATCTGCTGGGCGTCGTTGATGATGAGCAGCTGCTTGCTGCCCATGGAGTCGTCGGCCCAGCGCATGTCCTTGAGGTTCTGGAGCACGGCCTTGCCCTCGGGGGTGTCGACGGTGGCCTTCTTGCCGTCGGCGCTGACGACATCGCCGCCCTGCGAGTACATCTCGGCGGTGAAGTGCCAGCCGCCCTGGTTCTGGGCGCTGTAGTCGGCGTATCCGACGGTGCCACCACCGAGCGCGGCGATCTTCTTGGCATCGGCGCGCACCTCGTCCCAGGTGGCCGGGGGCTTGTCGGGATCGAGCCCGGCCTTCTCGAAGAGCGCCTTGTTGTAGATGAGCCCCATGGAATAACCGGTGCGCGGAATCCCGTAGACCTTGCCGTCGACCGTGTAGATGTCCCGCAGCTGCTTCTGGATGGTGTCGTAGCTCTTGAGTTCCTTGAGGTACGGCGTGAGGTCGGCGGCCTGGTTGATGTCCACGACGTGCCGGGCGTCGGTGAAGTACGTGTAGAACACGTCCTCCATCTGGCCGCCGGCGAGCTTGGCGTCGAAGGTCTTGGGGTCCTGGCAGGGGAACGCGTCGTGCGGCACGACGTCGATGCCCGGGTTCTGCTTCTCGAAGGCGGCGACGTCCTCCTCGAAGAAGCCGCGGTCGACCTTGGCGCTCTTGGGCGGCATGCAGTTGACGGTGATGCGGGTCTTGCCCCCCGCGGCTTCGTCGTCGTCGGAACCGCAGGCACTCACGGCGGAGAGCGTGAGGGCCGAGGCCACGAGCGCGGTACAGGTGCGACGGAACCCGGTGCTTCTCATCGGTGGACCCCTTTTGGGCAGGCACATGGAAGGCCCACGGCGGCACACCGGGCGGTGTGCGGCCGTGCTGGCGCCGCACACTCAAGCACCGGGAGACGCACGACCGCAAGATGTCGCGCGTAATCTGTAATTATTCGACAGCCAGCTGGATCTTAGTGGCGACCGACTCACTCACCTCTTCGGCGAACCTCAACCCGCCCCTACCCCCCTCAGTTGCGCGGCGCCTGCGCGGTCGACCCCCGAACGACCAGCTCCGGCTCGAAGAGCAGCTCCTCCGCCGGCACGGGGTTGCCGCCGATCTGGACGTTCAGCAGCTCGACGGCGGCCCGGCCCATGGCCTCGATGGGCTGCCGGACCGTGGTGAGCGGGGGCTCGGTGCAGTTCATGAACGCGGAGTCGTCGTAACCGACCACCGATACGTCGGCGGGCACCCCGAGCCCCCTGCGGCGCGCGGCACGGACGGCGCCCAGGGCGAGCGGGTCGCTGGCGCAGATGATGCCGGTGACCCCGCGGTCCAGCAGCCTGGCCGTGGCCGCCTGCCCGTCCTCCAGGGAGAACATGGCGCGGGCCACGCGCTCCTCGGGCAACTCGGCGCCGAAGGCACGGGCCGCGGCGAGCTTGCGCTTCGACGGCACGTGATCGGCGGGCCCGAGCACCAGCCCGATCCGCTCGTGACCGAGCGAGGACAGATGGCGCCAGGCCCGCTCCATCGCCACGGCGTCGTCGCAGGAGACACCGGGGAAACCCAGATCCTCGATGGAGGCGTTGACCAGGACCACCGGGATCTTGCGGTCGGCGAGCCGCCGGTAGTGGTCGTGCTCCGCGTCCGCCTGGGCGTACAGCCCGCCGGCGAAGACCACGCCGGAGACCTGCTGCTGCAACAGCAGGTCCACGTAGTCCGCCTCGGAGACACCGCCCTTGGTCTGCGTGCACAGCACCGGGGTCAGACCGAGCTGGGCGAGCGCACCGCCGATCACCTCGCCGAACGCCGGGAAGATCGGGTTCCGCAGCTCGGGCAGCACGAGGCCCACCAGCCGGGCACGCTCACCGCGCAGCTGCGTGGGACGCTCGTAGCCGAGGACGTCGAGGGCGGAGAGCACCGCCTGCCGGGTGGCCTCGGAGACCCCGGGCTTACCGTTGAGCACCCGGCTGACCGTGGCCTCGCTGACCCCGACCTTCTTGGCCACCTGAGCAAGTCGTCGCGTCATGCCCGCAAGAATAGCGCAAGATATGCAAGCAGTTTGCGTAAACAGCGACCCACGAAATCCACCCGCCCCTCCGCCCCCGGCCCCCGGCTCCCGGCTCCCGGCTCCCGCAGCCGCCATCGCACGGAAGGGGCCGTGCCGGTACATCACATGCCCGTCGAGGGCGTGGTCGTACCGATACGGGAGCCCAGTAAGCGAGCTGGGCGACCACGCAATCGACGGGCGGATGTACCGGCGCGGCCCCGACCCCCACGGCCGGACGGCGCACGCGCCCACCCCCGCCGGCCGGACGGCGCACGGTCACCCCCGCCGGCCGGACAGGCACTCCGCACGCGTCACACCCGGCTCCCCCCAGCGGTATCGGCGGACAACCGTTGTGCCACGTAAATCGGCAGCACGGAGAGCAGAACAAGGACGGCCGCCACGACGTTCACGACGGGCGCCTGCCGCGGCCGGGTCATGTTCTCGAAGATCCAGATCGGCAGCGTCCGCACCCCGGGCCCCGCCGTGAACGTGGTCACCACGATCTCGTCGAAGGACAGCGCGAAGGCGAGCAGCCCGCCCGCGAACAGCGCCGAGCGGACCAGCGGGAAGGTGACGTCGGCGAAGGCCCGGAAGGTGTCCGCGCCGAGATCCATCGCGGCCTCCTCGTACGACCCGGACGTCCGCCGCAGCCGCGCGACCACGTTGTTGAAGACGACGACGATGCAGAACGTGGCGTGGCCGACGACCACGGTGAACATGCCGAGCCCGACGCCGAGCGGCTCCAGCACCGTACCGAACGCCGAGTTGAGCGCGATGCCCGTGACGATGCCCGGCAGGGCGATCGGCAGCACGACCACGAACGAGATCGTGTCCCGGCCGAAGAACCGGTGCCGGGCCACGGCGAACGCGATCAGCGTGCCGAGGACCAGGGCGACGGCCGTGGCACCGAGCCCCGCCTTGACCGACACCCACAGCGCCGCGCGGGCGCCCTCGTTCTCCCACGCGACCGACCACCAGTGCACGGTCAGCCCGGGCGGCGGCCAGCTCGCGCTGCGGTCCGGGTTGAGCGAGTTGACCAGGACGAGCGCGAGCGGGAGGTAGATGACGGCGAAGCCGAGCGCGGCGGCGGCGCGCAGCGCGATCCGCGCGGGACGGGTGAGTTGCACGGTGCCTCCTCGGGGCCGGCGTCGGTGCACCGGTTGTGACGTCAAAGGCTGCTGAGCGCGCCCGTACGCCGCACGGCCAGCAGGTACACGACGATGACCGCGACGGGAACGGTGCCGAGCGCCGCGGCCATGGGCAGGTTCAGCTCGATGTTCGAGTACACGACATTGCCGATGAGCTGGGTCTTGCCGCCGACGATCTGCACGGTGATGTAGTCGCCGAGGCTCAGCGAGAACGTGAACACCGAGCCCGCCGCGACGGACGGCAGCACCATCGGCAGCACGACCGAGCGGAAGGTCCGCCCGGCCCGCGCGCCGAGGTCGGCCGACGCGTCGAGCAGGCTGTCGGGCAACTGCTCCAGCGCCGTGTGGATCGGCAGGATCATGTAAGGCAGCCAGAGGTATGTCAGCGCGACGACCGTCGCGGTCAGCCCGTAACCCGGTCCCGCCGCGCCGAACGGGGCCAGCATCCAGTCGGCGAGCCCCCCTTCGGAGAGGATCAGCCGCCACGCGTACACCTTGACGAGATAGCTGGCCCACAGCGGGGTGAGGATCGCGACGACGAGCAGCGGGCGCCACTTCGGCCTCGCGATGCGCGCGGTCCAGAAGGCGAGCGGGAAGGCGATCACGGCGCACAGCACGGTGACGGCGAGGGCCACGCCGACGCTGCGCAGGATCACCTGCCGGAAGACGGGCGTCGTGAACAGCTCGCGGAAGTTGTCCGTCGACCAGACCTGCACCACCTCGGAGGTGAAGGAGTTCGTCGTCCAGAACGCGGAGACGAAGAGGACGGCCAGCGAGCCGAGGTAGAGCACGGCCAGCCACAGCAGCGGGGCGGTCAGCAGCAGGGTCAGGCGCAGGCGGGGGCGCCGGTGCAGGGTTCCGGCCAGCCGCCGGACGGGGGTGCGTCCGGCGGTGGGCCGTGGGGGGACTCGCGTGGTCATGGGCGTGCGGTCACCCCTTGATCTCGGTCCACGCCTGCACCCACTTCGCGTACGGCACGCACTTCACGTCCTCGCGGCCGTCGAGGCACTGCTCGATGGGCGTGTTCCAGAACGCGACGCGCTTCCAGTAGCTCTCGTCGTCCGCGTGATAGGTGTCGCAGAAGGTCGCCTCGCTGGTCTCCTGGCACGCCTTCGCGTTGGCGGGCGCCTCCCCGAAGTACTCGGCCACCTGCGCGTTGACCTTCGGCGAGATGATCCAGTCGAGCCACTTGTAGGCGCAGTTCGGATGCTTGGCCTTCGTCGCGAGCATCCAGGTGTCGGACCAGCCGGTGGCGCCCTCGTCGGGCAGGAACGCCTTGACGGGCGCGCCCTCGGCCTCGGCGAGGTTGGCGATGACCTGCCAGGTGGTGCCGACCACGGAGTCACCGCTCTTGAACGCGGAGACCTCCTTGAGGTAGTCGCCCCAGTACTCGCCGATGTTCGCGTTCTGCTTCTTCAGCAGATCGACCGCCGCGTCGAACTGCTTCTGGTCCAGCGCGTAGGGATCCTCGATCTTCAGCCCGGGCTTCGTCTCCTTCAGGTACAGCGCCGCGTCCGCGATGTAGATCGGGGAGTCGTACGCCGTGACCTTGCCCTGGTGGGCGCCCGCGTCGTCGAAGACCGCGGACCAGGAAGTGGGGGCGGGCGTGACCTGCTTGGTGTTGTACATGAGGAGGTTGGCGCCGCGGCCGTGCGGGATGCCGTACGACTGGCCGTCGACGGAGTTCCAGGGCTGCTTCTTCAGGCCGCTGAAGACGTCCTTGTAGTTCGGTACGAGGTCCGTGTTGACGGGCGCGGCGTCGCCGGAGGCGATCAGGCGCAGGGAGGCGTCGCCGGACGCGGAGACGGCGTCGTACTGGCCGGTCTTCATCAGCTTGACCATCTCGTCGGAGCTGGCCGCGACCTTCGAGTTGACCTGACAGCCCGTCTGCTTCTCGAAGTCGCTGACCCAGTCCACCTTCGGGTCGTTCGAGCCGTCCTCCACGTAACCGGCCCAGGCGATGAGGTTGACCTGCCCCTCGGCCTTGCCCTGCTTCGACTGCTGTTCGAGGTCGGGCGGGGTGAAGCCGGTGGCCGAGGAGCCGCCCGAGTCGGAGGATCCGCAGGCGGTGGCCGTCATCAGGGCCGTGACCGCGGCGGCGGCCAGGAGGGTTCGGTTGAGGCGCACGACGTTCTCCCTACGTGAGGGGCGTGAGGGGTCTGGATCGGGTCTGGATCGGGTCTGGCGTGAGCGCGCAGGGGTCAGCGGGGGTCAGCCCGTTTCCGGTACGCGGAAGGCGTGGCGGCGGTGCCACTGGAGGGTGACCGGGGCGCCGCGCAGTGCGGCGATGTCTTCGGAGGACGTCTCCAGGTTCTGCTGGAGTGCGGTGAGGCGGCCGCCTGCGTCCAGGTCGACCAGGAAGCGGGTGGTGTCGCCCAGGTAGACGGCTTCCGCGACGGTGCCGGCTGCTGTCATGTGCTGTTGCTGGTCAGGCTCGGTTCTGGTCTCGGTCGTGGGTCCGGTTCCGGTCGTGGTTCGGGCTTCGGTCGTGGTTCGGGTTTCGGTCGTGGTTCGGGTTTCGGGCTTCTGGAGCAGGATCCGGATCTTCTCCGGCCTGATGCTGTACGTCCCCGCAGCACCGACGACGCGACGCGCCGCCTCCCCCGCCAGCAGGTTGGACGTACCGACGAAGCCCGCGACGAACGGGGTGGCCGGGCGTTCGTAGATCTCCGCCGGGGTGCCGACCTGTTCGATGCGGCCCTGGTTGAAGACGGCGATGCGGTCGCTCATCGTCAGGGCCTCCTCCTGGTCGTGCGTGACGAACACGAAGGTGATGCCGACCTCCCGCTGGATCGCCTTGAGTTCGACCTGCATCTGCTCCCGCAGCTTGAGGTCGAGCGCGCCCAGCGGTTCGTCGAGCAGCAGGACCCCGGGGCGGCCGACGAGCGCGCGGGCGAGGGCCACGCGCTGGCGCTGGCCGCCGGAGAGCCGGTCGGGGCGCCGCTTGCCGAACCCTTCGAGGCGTACGTCGGCCAGCGCCTTGCGGGCCCGTACCAGCCGCTCCGCCTTCGCCACCTTGCGGACCTTGAGGCCGTACGCCACGTTCTGCTCCACCGTCATGTGCGGGAACAGCGCGTAGTCCTGGAAGACGGTGTGCACGTCCCGCTCGAAGGGGGCGAGACCCGTCACCTCCTGTCCGGCCAGCTCGATCCGGCCCTCGGTGGGAGTCTCGAAACCGGCGATCAGCCGCAGGACGGTGGTCTTGCCCGAGCCGGACGGGCCGAGCATCGAGAAGAACTCCCCGTCGCGTACGTCGAGATCGACGCCGGCCACGGCGGTCGTCTCGCCGAACGACTTCCGCAGGTCCCGCAGCCTGATCGCGGTTGCCTCCATGACCATGGTCCGGAACCTTTCTGGTGCATGAACTCGCTGACCGCGCCCGGGAGATGGGGACGGCCGGGCGCAGATCGAAAAGATATGAAGTTATAGTTCAAAGCTCAAGGCCCCCTTAAGGTAAAGCTTGAGTCAACGCACAAGGTGGTGCCGGTGGAACAGCAGCGCAGGGACGGCAGGAGCGGTGGCGCCCGGGGCGGCCTCGCCCGGGACGGCGTTGTCCGGGGGGACCTCGCCCGGAGCGGTCTGGGTGCCCGCGGTGCCGTCTTCACCCCGGTGGCCAACGTCGCCCGGGTCGAGACGGTCGTGCGCAGGATCGGCGACGCCATAGAGCTCGGGCTGCTCGCGGAGGGCGAGCAACTGCCCGGTGAGAGCGAGCTGGCGGGCCGCCTCGGGGTGTCCACCGTGACCCTGCGCGAGGCGCTCATGGCGTTGCGGCAGCAGGGGCTCGTCACCACCCGCAGGGGGCGCGGCGGCGGCAGCTTCGTCTCCGTCCCGGACGTGCCGGGCGAGGAGCGGCTGCGGGCACGGCTGGCCGGCTGGAGCACCGAGGAGCTGCGGGACCTCGGCGACCACTGGGCCGCGGTGTCCGGCGCCGCCGCCCGGCTGGCCGCCCAGCGCACCGAGCCCGACGATCTCCAGCAGTTGCGGCGCACCCTGGACGAGCTGGCGGAGGCCGAGGACGCGGCCGGGCGCAGCCGGGTCTACGGCCGCTTCTACGTGGAGCTGGCCGCCGCCGCGCAGTCCGCCCGGCTCACCCGCGAGCAGATCGCCCTCCAGACGGAAGTGGGCGCTCTGTTGTGTCTCGTGCTCGGGGACGACGAATATCGTGAAGAAGTCGCCCAGCGACACCGCTCCGTAATCTCGGCGGTGCAGGATGGGGCGCACGAGAGGGCCAGGGAGCTGGCCGAGCAGTGCGTGCAGCAGTCGACGGCGCGGCTTGTCGCTCGCCGTCTTGCCCTGTAGGGACACGTCCGGCCTGCCCACCGGCCCGGCCGGAGCGTCGGCCCGGCAGCGGCGCCGTATTCGGTTCCCGTCGTGCTGGAGGCCAGTCCTTGCGCCAGAATCCCGGCTCCGTCGGCACCGTGACCGCGACATCCGAGGCGCCCGAGGCCGTCGTCGCCGCGCGGGTCCGGTCCGCGATCGAGGCCGTGTTCGGCGCGGTCGCCGAGACGGCCGCCGATACGGCCGCGCTGCTGGAGCGGGTGGCGGTGCGGGGGCGTGTTCCGGTGACCGCGGATCTGGCGGGGCTGCGGCCCGGGCTCCATCTGCGGCTCACTCGGCAGGAGTTGGTGTCCGGACTCGGGTTCGTCGCGGCTCCGGGGCTGCTCGGGGACGTACCGGCCTGGCTGGAGTGGTGGCAGACGGACGCCGGGGGTGATCTGCGGCCGCTGCTGCTCGATCTGGATCCGGCGCATTCCGCCTACTCCGACTACACGCACTGGGACTGGTTCGCGCTGCCGCGCGACAGTGGGCAGCGGGCGGTGGCCGGGCCCTATGTGGACTACCTCTGCTCCGACGAGTACAGCCTGACGTTGTCGGCTCCGGTGCGGGTGGCGGGGCGGTTCGTGGGGGTCGCCGCCGCCGATGTGTATCTGCGGCACTTCGAAGGGGCCGTGCTGCCGTTGCTGCAACGGCTGCCGGGGGCGGCGCATCTGGTGAACGCGCGTGGGCGGGTCGCGGCGTCCGCCGATCCGGGGCATCTGGCCGGGTCGCTGACCAAGGGGCCGGACTTCGGGGGGCTGCTGGCCGGGGCGCGGACCGTGGATCGTGGGGGGATGCGGTTCTGTCCTTGCGACGGGGTGCCGTTGGTGCTGGTCATGCGGGTGCCGGGCGTCCGTGGGTGCGCCGGCTGACGGTTGTCCGTGGTACGCCGGGGACCGTGGTGGGTCGGGGCCGACCGTCGTGGACTCCGCGGCCAAAGCCCTCGTCCGCGCGGAGCGCGGGCGGCGGCTCAGACGATGCGCAGGTGCGGGGTGCCCGGTCTGGTGCGCAGGCGGCTGGGGGCGGCCGTGGGGCGGGGTTCGCGCAGGACCAGGGTCATGCGGGTGTAGCCCATGTTCTCCAGGGCCTTGGGGGTCTCGCGGATCACGCGGCAGTCCGTGCGGCCCCAGCGGGGGTCGGGGTGGAGTACGGGGCGTACCGCGCCGTCGTGTTCGACCGCGTCCTCGCCGACGGCTCTGATCCAGTGCGGCAGGCCCTGTCGGTAGGCGGCGTCCATGATCGGGTCCTGGGCGATGTCCCGGCGTATCGACTGGAGTCCGTGATCCTGGCCGTGGCGCTCCACGGCGGCCGCGAAGTGGGCCAGCATCGGCAGGGCCCAGCTCGACTCGTGTTCGCCGAGGACCCGGCCCGCGTCGGGGTGGAAGAGGACGAAGCGGAGGAAATTGTCGCCCGGCATGGCGGTCGGGTGGGGGCCGATGTCCTGGAAAAGTGACGTGAACGCGGCGTTCGACAGGACGACGTCCCAGCGGTGGTCGAACACGACCGAGGGGAACGCGAGCGCGTCGAGGAGTGCGGCGTAGTCCTGGAGATACGCCTGAGCCTCGAGACTCTCGGGGACGGGCCGCGGCTGCGACCGCTGCCCTCCTGCCTGGTACGCCATCGGGAGGTCACCCCTCTTGCCTATGCGGCCTTCACGCGGCTCCTTGATCCTCGTGCCCCGGGCGGAGCCATGTCAACTATCGTGGCATTTGGCGCCTGTTGACGGCCGGATCCCGCCACAGTTGTGGCGAGACCTGGCTGCGGGTTCGAGCAAGCGGCTACTCTCCCGGGTGATTCCCGAACATCATGTGAAAGACCTGAGAGAGATGTAGGAGATCTGTCGGTGACCGGAGGCTTCGGCGGTGCGGGCGCGGCGACGGCTGTGCTGCCTGCCGTCGTGGCACGGGTCACCGCGCTCGCCGACCGGCTCGGCGCCGAGCACGGCGAGGTCTTCGACGTCCGGCGGCTGTCGGCCGAGTCCGGTGTTCCGGAGGCCGTGGTCACCGCCCTGCTGGACGGGCGGCCCGCCGGGGAACCCGATCTGCAACAGCGCTTCCTTCAGCGGTTCGGGCTGTTGCGGCGCACCCGGCTCAAGCCCGGCGGACGCCGGTACACCCAGCAGGAGATCGCCGACGGCGCCGGGATGTCCCGGCAGCAGGCGGGGGCGCTGATCAACGGCGACCGGCGGCCCACCATGGAGCACTGCGACGCCATCCAGCGCTTCTTCCGCGTGCACGCCGGTTTCCTCACGGCCGAGGACCCGGAGGCTCTCGCGAGCGCTTTGCAGCGGACCGAGCAGGAGCTGCTGCACCGGCTCGCCGACCAGGAGCGCGCGGCGGCCCGTGCCGACGACCCGCTGGAGCGGCTGCTCCAGGACCACGGGGTGCGCGGTATCGCCTGGCGGGCCGCGCAGCTCCCCACCGACCAGCACCGGGACAAGGTCGCGGAGTGGCTGGACATGCTCCTGGAGAGCGTCAGGCGGCCCGAGGGGTGAGGGCGGGCGGCGCGTTCATGTCGCGCTGCGTTCGCTCGCTTCCCTGAGGTCCGGCGTGTGGTCCTGGGTGGTGGGGCCGCCCGCCCGCAGGAGCTCGCGCCAGTGCTCGGGGCTCCAGTCGGCCGGTGGCGTGGTTGCCGTGAACTCCTCGACGAGCGCGAGGAAGCGGGCCGGGTCGCGGTGGAAGGGGAAGTGGCCGGCGCCCTCGAAGATCTCGAGCCGGCTGCCCGGCATCGCCTCGTGCGCGCCGTACGCGTGCCGCACCGGGACCACGCCGTCGCGGTCGCCCCACAGCAGCATCGTCGGCATGCCCTCGGTGAGGTAGCAGCGGTCGAGCATCGTCACCGCCTGCCCGCGCCAGTCGACGACGGCGCGCAGCGTACGGACGAAGGCGCTGCGGGACGTCCGGTCGGGCAGCGCGTCCACGATGTTCAGCAGCTCCGCCGCGTCCTGCCCGAGGTCGGTGTCGAGCAGCCGCATCAGATGGCCGAAGAGCTCCACCTGCAACCGCATGCCCGGCAGCCGCAGCAGGGACAGCAGCAGGTGGGCGCCGGGCAGGGTGATCGCCCGCAGGACGGGGTTGACCTCGCGGCCGACGCCGCCCGCGCTGACCAGGATCAGCCGCTCGGTCCGCTCGGGGAACTGGTAGGCGAACTGCATCGCCACGCCGCCGCCCAGGGAGTGGCCGACGAGCGTCGCGGACTCGATGTCCAGCGTGGCCAGCAGGTCCCGTACCCCGTTCGCGTACGCGGCCACCGAGTAGTCGGCCCGCGGCCGGTCGGAGGCGCCGTGGCCGAGCAGGTCCGGCGCGATCACGGTGTGAGTGCGGGCGAGGTCGGGGATCAGTCCGGCCCAGGTGGCCGACGAGTCGCCGATGCCGTGGATCAGGACGAGCGGCGGGCCCTGGCCCGCGAGGCGGTAGGCGCGGCGGTAGCCGTGCACGACGCGGTGGCGCAGCCGGAGTTCTCCGTCGGCCACCGGGCGCAGCCGCGGGGTACGCCGGGGCAGCCAGGACGGTACGTCGGGGCACGGTGCGCCTCCCGTTCCGCCGGCCGCCGCCGAGACGGCCCCCGGCCTTCTCACTCCGCTTCCTTCCAGCGTAAAAGCCGTTTCTCACCGGGGATTTCGGTCAGGTTTCGGCTCCGTTGAGCGGGCGGCCGGGCGGGCGGTGGAGGGGCGATGTCAGTGGTGGGCGGCAAGCTGGTGTCGTGCCGGGCGCGTCCATGCGCCGGGTGCCGCTTGGATCAGTCGACGACCCGGGGAGAGCCGTCCGATGCAGACAGCCGTACTGACCGATCACGAACGCGCCGCCGTCCAGGCCTATCTGCGGCTCCTGCACACCGTCCGGGCCGCCTTCGACGGTCCGGCCGAGGGGCACGGGCCCGTGGTGGTGCCGCCCGCCGCGCTCGCGGAGGCGGAGCGGGCGCTGGCCGAGGCGGGACTCGCGGGGAACGAGGAGGCGTTCTTCCGGCTCCTCCATCATTGGTGCCCCGACCCGGGCTGACCGGCGCCGGTCAGCTCTTTTCCGGGGGTGCGCCGTGCTCCACCGTGACGGCGGTCGCGAGCAGGCCGCGCTGGACGGTCCAGCGGCCGTGGAAGGCGGCCACGCGCGCGCCGCCGACCAGCGGTCCCGGTACGAGGAGTTCGGCCCTGAAGCCGCCGGAGCCGACGCCCTCCCGTACGGCCGGGTCGGTGCGCAGGGCGATGTCCGCCTCGGAGAAGTCCAGCCACTGCCGGGTGAGCGGGAACCAGGCCTTGTAGACGGATTCCTTGGCGCTGAACAGCAGCCGGTCGAAGTGGATGCCAGGGGTGTCCGCCGTCAGCCGGCGCAGCCGCTCCCGTTCCGAGGGCAGGGCGATGGAGTCGAGGACGCCCTCGGGCAGCGGGGCGTGCGGTTCGGCGTCGATGCCGAGCGAGGCGAGGTCGGTGGCGGGGACGAGCGCGGCGGCGCAGTACGCGTCGCAGTGCGTCATGCTGCCGACCAGTCCCGCGGGCCACCGCGGGGCCCCGCGCTCGCCGGTGAGGACGGGCTGCGGCGGTACGCCGAGCTTCTCCATGGCCCGCCGGGCGCAGCCGCGCACGGCGGTGAACTCGCGCCGCCGTTTGGCCACGGCCCGCGTGATCAGCGCCTCTTCCTCCGGGTACAGCGCGGCCGGCCCGGTCCCGTCGTCACCGTGTGCCTCCACGGCCACGACCGACTCCGGGAGCAGCTCCTCGATCACCGGTTTTGACCTCCATCGGCAGAATGCGGCGCAGCGTTGCCGGTGGTCCCGGACGCCCCCGCCACTCACGGGGGTAGCCCACCGACACTTCTTCGAAGCGGACGCCCTCGTGCCAGGTGGTCCGCGGGATGTGCAGATGGCCGTAGACCATCGCCGCCACGCGGAATCTTCGGTGCCAGTCGGCGGTCAGCCGGGTGCCGCACCACATGGCGAACTCGGGGTAGCGCAGGATGTCCGTGGGGTGCCGGTCCAGCGGGTAGTGGTTGACCAGCACCGTGGGCAGTTCCCCGGGCAGTTCGGCGAGTCTGCGCTCGGTCTCGGCGACCCGGGCCCGGCACCAGGCATCCCGGCTCGGGTACGGGTCGGGGTGGAGCAGGAACTCGTCGGTGCAGACGACCCCGGTCGATTCGGCGTAGGCCAGTCCCTGGTGCTTGGTCACGCAGCCCTGCGGCAGGAACGAGTAGTCGTAGAGGAGGAAGAGGGGTGCGACGACGGCGGGTCCGCCGGGTCCCTCCCAGACGGGGTAGGGGTCCTCGGGGGTGAGGACGCCGAGTTCGCGGCAGAGGGCGACGAGGTGCTCGTAGCGGGCGGTGCCGCGCAGGGTGACGGGGTCCTTCGGGGGCGTCCACAGCTCGTGGTTGCCGGGTGCCCAGATCACCTTGCTGAAGCGTTCCGCGAGGGTGGCGAGCGCCCAGCGGATCTCGGCCACGGTCTCCGCGACGTCTCCCGCGACCAGCAGCCAGTCGTCGTCACAGGTGGGGCGCATCGCTTCGACCAGGGCGCGGTTCTCGGCGTATCCGATGTGCAGATCGCTGATGGCCAGCAGATGTCCCGGGCGGCCGGCCGTCGACTCCACTCCCGCTCCCCTCCCGTTCACGGCGCGCACTCGATCGGGAACACAAGAACACAGGTGCCCGTGCGACGACAAGGCGGCCCGGCGAAGCCCCCGGCGCTCCTGGTGTGCCCCGGCACTCCCCCGGCGGACTCCCCCGGACTGGTCCGGACCAATATGCGCACAGCTTCTTGACAGCCGGATTGGTCCACACCAACTTGGTTGCGCACCTCCCGAACACCCCCCATTCCTCAGGGAGATCGCGTGCGCGTCTCATCGCTCGGAAGACCCTTCACACGCTCCGGACGCCGGCTGCTCGCGCTGCTCGGCTCCGCCGCCCTGGCCCTGGCCGGGGCGGTCGCCTGGCCCGGCACGGCCCACGCGGCCAACGTCCTGTCCAACCCCGGCTTCGAGTCCGGGAGCCTGACGCCCTGGAGCTGTACGGGCTCCGCCGGCTCCGTCGTCTCCACTCCGGTGCACGGCGGCTCCAAGGCGCTCGCGGGCGCCGTCGGTTCCAGTGACATCGCCAAGTGCAGCCAGACCGTCGCGGTCCGGCCGAACACCGCGTACAGCCTGACCGGCTGGGTGCGCGGCAGTTACGTCTACCTGGGCGTCGACGGCGGCGCCTCGACGTGGACCACCTCGCCGACCGCGTACAGCAAGCTCACCGTGCCCTTCACCACCGGTGCCGCGCAGACCAGCGTCACGGTGTACACGCACGGCTGGTACGCGCAGGGCACCTACTACGCCGACGACATCAGCCTCGACGGGCCGGGCGGCGGGGGCTCCGACACCCAGGCGCCCACCGCTCCGACGAGCCTGCGCTCCACGGGCAAGACCTCGTCGAGCGTCTCGCTGGCCTGGAACGCGGCCACGGACGACACCGGCGTGAGCGCGTACGACGTCTACAGCGGCACCAATCAGGTGCTGACCGTGTCCGGTACGAGCGCGACGGTCAGCGGTCTCTCGCCGAGCACCGCCTACACCTTCACCGTGAAGGCCCGGGACGCCGCCGGGAACACCTCACCGGCCTCCAACTCCGTCGCCGTGACCACGGACGCGGGCAGCGGCGGCACCGGCTTCAAGCAGGCCGCGCCGTACCTCTACCTCGGCTGGGGCGATCCGCCGAGCGCCACCTCGGTGATGAGCGCGACCGGCGTCAAGTGGTACACCATGGCGTTCATGCTCGACCAGGGCGGCTGCAACCCGGCCTGGGACGGCAGCAGGCCGCTCACCGGCGGCACCGACCAGAGCGTCATCAACTCGATCCGGTCCGCGGGCGGTGACATCGTCCCGTCGTTCGGCGGCTGGTCCGGCAGCAAGCTCGGCGCCAACTGCTCCTCCGCCGCCGCGCTGGCCGGGGCGCTCCAGAAGGTGATCGACGCCTACGGCCTCAAAACGATCGACATGGACGTCGAGAACACCGACGAATTCGAGAACGCCACTGTGCAGGACCGCATCCTGACCGCCCTGAAGACCGTCAAGGCCAACAACCCGGGCCTGAAGACGATCGTCACCTTCGGGACGTCCACCACCGGTCCGACCTCCTGGGGCAACCGGCTCATCGAGCAGGCGAAGGCGCTGAACGCGGGCATCGACGTCTTCACGATCATGCCGTTCGACTTCGGCGGCGGCTCCGACATGTACGGCAACACGGTCAACGCGTCCGAGGGTCTGAAGACCAAGCTCAAGTCGGTCTTCGGCTGGGACGACGCGACGGCCTACGCGCACATGGGCATCTCCGGCATGAACGGGCTGAGCGACCAGCAGGAGAACACCACCCCGGCGATCTGGCAGCAGATCCGCGACTGGGCGAACGGGCACCACCTCGCCCGGCTCGCCTTCTGGTCGGTCAACCGCGACCGGCCCTGCCCGGGCGGCGGCGTGGTGAGCAACTGCTCCGGGATCAGCCAGAACACCTGGCAGTTCACGTCCATCACGGCCGGCTTCACCGGCTGACGTGCCCGGGGCTCGCTCACCCGCGCAGGTAGGCGAGCCCCGGGTGGACCGCCGTGTAGCCGTCGACCAGGCGGCGGGCGACGTTCACCGAGTCGACCAGCGGGTGCAGCGCGAACGCCTTGACGGCGGTGGAACGGGAGCCGGACTCCGCCGCTGCCAGCACCTCGCGCTCCACCGCCTTGACCGAGCGGACCAGGCCCGCGGCGTGGTCCGGCAGCGGGGCGGTGGCCACGGGGTGCGCGCCGCCCGCGTCGACCAGGCACGGCACCTCGATCACGGCGTCCGCGTCCAGCTCCGCGAGCGTGGAGCGGTTGCGGACGTTGAGGATCAGGGTCGCGCGCTCGTTGCGGGCGATGGCCCGCATCAGGGCGAGCGCGACGTTCTCGTAGCCGCCCGACAGGTCCTCGGCCTCGCGTTCGCCCGCGCCCGCCGCGTCCCGGTTCTCCGCCATGTACGTCGCCTCGCGCTCGGCGCGGGTGCGGTTCCAGGCGGCCAGCGCGGCGGTGTCCGGGTGCCGCGTCTCCTCGTAGAAGGCGGCCTGCTGGTCGCGCAGGAAGGCGCCGCGGGTACGCTCGGCCTCCTGGTAGGCGCGTACGGTCTCGCGGTTGTAGTAGTAGTAGTGCAGGTACTCGTTCGGCACCGCGCCCAGGGCCTGGATCCAGTCGGGCCCGAAGAGCCGGCCCTCCTCGAAGGAGCCGAGCAGCGCCGGGTCGGCGAGCAGCCGCGGGAGTTCGTCGCGGCCCGCGACGCGCAGTCCGCGTACCCAGCCGAGGTGGTTGAGTCCCACGTAGTCGATCCAGGCCGTGGCCGGGTCGGCGCCCAGCACCCGGGCGATCCGGCGGCCGAGGCCGACCGGGGAGTCGCAGATGCCGATCACCCGGTCGCCGAGGTGGCGGGACATGGCCTCGGTGACCAGGCCCGCCGGGTTGGTGAAGTTGATGACCCAGGCGTCGGGGGCGAGCCGGGCGACGCGCCGGGCGATGTCCACGGCGACCGGCACGGTGCGCAGTCCGTACGCGATGCCGCCCGCGCCGACGGTCTCCTGGCCGAGGACGCCCTCGGCGAGCGCGACCCGCTCGTCCTCGGCCCGGCCTTCGAGGCCGCCGACCCGGATCGCGGAGAAGACGAAGTCGGCGCCGCGCAGCGCCTCGTCCAGGTCGGTGGTGGCGGTCACCTCGGGCGCGTCCGGGTCGCCCGCGGCCTGTTCGGCGAGGACCCGGGCCACGGCGGAGAGCCGGTCAGCGGCCACGTCGTGCAGCGCGACCCGGGTGACGCGGCCTTCGCCCCGGTCCTTCAGGAGCGCCCCGTACACGAGCGGCACCCGGAATCCGCCGCCGCCCAGAATCGTCAGCTTCATACCGCTCCCGCCTCGCCTCGCCCTGTCGTGATCGACCGTCCTGCCATGATCACTCGTGCGGCCGGTCACGCCAAGGCGAATCGCGTCGGGCGCGGTCGGAGCGGGCGCGGTCAGGCGTAGAAGCGGGACAGGCTGCGCAGGACGGCGGCCGGTTTGGCGCCGCCCTCGATCTCGATCGTGCCGTCCACTGCGATCTGCACTCCGCCGGGTACGTCGTCGACCGAGGCGAGCCGGGCGGCGAGGCGGATGCGCGAGTCGGCCTTCACCGGGGCGGGGAAGCGCACTTTGTCGAGGCCGTAGTTGACCTTCGTGGCGACCCCCTCCACCTCCAGCAGGCCGGTGAAGAGCGGGATGAAGAGGGAGAGGGTCAGGTAGCCGTGCGCGATCGGGCCGCCGAAGGGTCCCTTCGCCGCCCGCTCGGGGTCGACGTGGATCCACTGGTGGTCGCCGGTCGCGTCGGCGAACGTGTCGATGCGCTCCTGCGTGACCTCGATCCACTCGCTGGTGCCGAGGTCGCCGCCGGCGAGCTTCTTCAGTTCGTCGATGCCGTTGACGGTGAGGGTCATGTGCCGTTCCTGTCCGATGAGTTCGGGGACGTGGTGCCGTAGCGGGTGCGGACGCGGGACTTGAGGAGCTTTCCGGAGGCGGTGCGCGGGAGCGCGTCCGCGACCACCACGGATTTGGGGATCTTGTACCTGGCGAGCCGTCCGGCCAGCGACGCGAGCAGGCCGTCCGGGTCGGGTTCCGCGCCGTCGCGCAGGACCACGACGGCGCGCGGCACCTCGCCCCACTTGTCGTCCGGGACGCCGATGACGGCGCACTCGACCACGTCGGGGTGGGCCAGGAGCAGGTCCTCGACCTCGGCCGGGTAGATGTTCTCGCCGCCGGAGATGATCATGTCCTTGATGCGGTCGACGATGAAGACGTAGCCGTCCTCGTCGACCCGGGCGGCGTCGCCGCTGCGGAACCAGCCGTCCGCGAACACGGCGGCCGTCTCCTCGGGCAGCCCCCAGTAGCCGGGCATGACGTGCGGCCCCCGGACGATCACCTCGCCGGTCTCGCCGGGCGCGGCGGGCGTCAGATCGGGCCGTACCACCCGTACGTCGCTGAAGAAGTGCGGCACGCCCGCCGAGCCCGCCTTGGCGACGGCGTGCTCGGCGTCCAGGAAGAGGGTGCCGGGCGCGGCCTCGGTCATGCCGTAGCCCTGGAGGAAGGTGAGGCCGCGCCGCTGGTACGCGGCGATGAGCGGGGTCGGTACGGGTGAGCCGCCGCAGGTGAGCAGCCTCAGCGAGGACAGGTCGGCGGCGGCCCAGCGGGGGTGGCGGGCCACCTGGTCGAACATGGTGGGCACGCCGAACATGAAGGTGATCCGGTGCCGTTCGACCAGGTCGAGGGTGCCGCCCGGGTCGAAGGACGCCGCCAGGACGCAGGTGCCGCCCTTGAGCAGCACCGGCAGGGTGAGCATGTTCAGGCCCGCGGTGTGGAAGAGCGGCGCGGAGACCAGGGCGCGTTCGTCGGCGGCCAGGTCGTGGTCGACGAGGACGTTGACGGCGTTCCAGATGAGATTGGCGTGCGTGAGCATGGCGCCCTTCGGGCGGCCCGTGGTTCCCGAGGTGTACATGATCAGGCAGGTGTCGTCGGCGGCGACGGTCTGATCGACCGGCTCGCCGTCCGCCGCGGCGATCAACTCCTCGTACTCCGCGCCGACTTCGATGTACGTACGGACGTCGGCGTGGCCCGGCAGGCCCGCGACGAGCGCGGCCGACGACGGTGCGTGGATCAGGGCCTTGGCGCCCGAGTCGCGCAGCTGGTAGGCGATCTCGGGTCCGGCGAGGCGGGGGTTGAGGGGAACGAAGACCGCGCCGAGGACGCCCGCCGCGAAGAGCGTCTCCAGGAACGCGGGGTGGTTGGGGCCAAGGAAGGCGACGCGGTCGCCGCGGCGGACGCCCAGGGCGCGCAGGGCGTGCGCGAGGCGGGTGGTGCGGGTGTGCAGTCCGGCGTAGGTGAGGCTCGTGTCCTCGTGGATCAGGGCGGTGCGGTGCGGGGTCTTGCGGGCCCGGCGGGCGGGCCACGACCCCAGTCCCTCGTTGCGCATGACCCTCCTTATGCCTGCGTCAGGCCGAGCAGACGGGCGGCGTTCTCCTTGAGGATCTTCGGGCGGACCTCGTCCTTGATCTCCAGCTTCGCGAAGTCCGCGAGCCAGCGGTCCGGGGTGAGCACCGGGTAGTCGGAGCCGAAGAGCACCTTGTCCTTGAGCAGGGTGTTGGCGTACTGGACGAGCTGCGGCGGGAAGTACTTGGGCGACCAGCCGGACAGGTCGATGTGCACGCCCGGCTTGTGGGTGGCGACGGCCAGGGCCTCGTCCTGCCAGGGGAAGGAGGGGTGCGCCAGGATGATCTTCAGATGCGGGAAGTCGGCGGCCACGTCGTCCACGTGCAGGGGGTTGGAGTACTTCAGCCGGATGCCGCCCCCGCCGGGCACCCCGGCGCCGATGCCCGTCTGGCCGGTGTGGAAGAGGGCGATGGCCCCGGTCTCCTCGATCACCTCGTACAGCGCGTACGCCACCGAGCGGTCGTTGGGGAAGAAGCCCTGGATGCTGGGGTGGAACTTGAAGCCCTTCACCCCGTACTCCTCGACCAGGCGGCGGGCCTGCCGCACGCCCGCCCGGCCGCGGAAGGGGTCGATGGAGGCGAAGGGGATCAGTACGTCCGGGTTGGCGGCGGCGGCCTCGGCGACCTCTTCGTTGGGCACGGGCGCGGTGCCGGTCGCGGACTCGGCATCGACCGTGAAGATCACGGCGGCCATCTTCCGCTCGCGGTAGTAGGCGGCCGTCTCCTCCAGGGTCGGCTTCCGTTTGCCCGCCACCTTGAAGTAGGCGCTGGAGGCGGCGTGCAGTTCCTCGCCGAGGGACGAGTGGCCCCTCGAGGAGACCTCGGCGTGGGTGTGCACGTCGATCGCGACGAGGTCCTCGACGTTGAGGGACGTCATGGCGCTCACGCCTCCGGGAGCTTCGGGGCGGGGATGCCGACGGTCTGCGGCTCGGCGCCGAGGGAGGCGGGCCAGACGTCGGCGAGGGCGTCCGGGGTCCAGCCGCCGTCCGCGTAGGCCGCCCTGATCTCCTGCGGGTGCGACCAGAGAACCACCTTGTCGCCGCCGATGCCGATGGCCTGTCCGGTGATCTCCCGGGCGGCGTCGGAGGCGAGGAAGGGCACCAGGGCCGCGCAGTCCTCCGGCGTGCCGAAGCCCTCGCCCCTGCGCAGGAACCCGGGCAGCGGCTCGCCCCGCTTCATGCCCTCGACGTACGGGGCGAAGGCGGGGATGGTCTCGGTCATCGCGGTGGCGGCCACCGGCACGATGGCGTTCACGGTGATGTTCGCGCGGGCCAGCTCCATCGACCAGGTACGGGCCATGGCGGCGATGCCCGCCTTCGCGGCGGCGTAGTTGGTCTGGCCGAAGTTGCCGCGCTGGCCCGCCGGGGAGCCGACCAGGATCAGGCTGCCGCCCTCGCCCTGCTCGCGCATCCGTACGGCGGCGGCGCGGGCGCAGGTGAAGGTGCCCTTGAGGTGGGTGGTGACCACGGCGTCGAAGTCGTCGTCGGTCATCTTCCACAGGACCTTGTCGCGCAGGATGCCCGCGTTGGTCACCAGAACGTCCAGCCGCCCGAACTCCGTGACGGCACGCCGGACCAGCCGGTCGGCGGCCTCGGCGGTGCCGACGGCGACGGCCTCGGCAACGGCGCTGCCGCCCGCCTCGGTGATGTCCTTGACGGCCTGTCCGGCCACGGTCTCGTCGAGATCGTTGACGACGACGGAGGCGCCCGCGGCGGCCAGGGCGTGTGCGTAGGCGAGGCCGAGGCCGCGGCCGCTGCCGGTGACCACGGCGACCTTGCCGGTGAGATCGATGCTGGGCACGGGGAAATGTCCCTTCGGGAGGAGAGCGCGCTTCGGGCGGAGTACGGGGTACGGGCGCGGGGGCCGGGGAACGGGCCGGCCGCCGCCGTCGGGGCGGGACGACCGTCGCGAGATCGAAGCTAGGGACAATAATTGTCGCCGTCAATAGTTGTTGCCGACCGGGCCGTGCGCCATGCTGGACCCTGTACGCACCTCCGCCCCCGCCCGGGGGCCCTGCCCAGGGAGCCCGCCATCGCCCGCCAGCCGCACGCCGCCACCGACACCGGGAGCGCAGCCCCGATCGACGCTCCGATCGACGCTCAGGAACCGTGGATGCGGGGACTGCACGCGGACACCGGCTACCTGCTGTACCGGCTCGGCCTGCGCTCCGGACAGGTCTTCAACACGTTTCTCCAGGAATCCGGGCTGAGGCTGCGCCACTACGCGCTGCTGCGCTTCCTCGCCGGCTCGCAGGGCGCGCTGCAACGGGAGCTGAGCACACGGCTCGGCTACGACCCCAGCGCGATCGTCGGCCTGGTCGACGACCTGGAACGGCTCGGGTTCGCCGAACGCCGCCCCTCCCCCGACGACCGCCGCAGCCGGATCGTGGTCCTCACCGGGGACGGCCGGGCGTTCCTGCGCGACACCGACGAGGCGGGGCTGCGGGTGACCAACGACCTGCTCGCGCCGCTGACCGGAGCCGAGCGGGAGACGCTGCACACGCTGCTGCGACGCGTCGCCGAGGCCGAGCTCGGCTGACGCCGCGCCGACTACCGCCGATGACCACCGACGACCGCCGATGACCGCCGATGCCGTCCCGCCGGCGTCCGCGCGCTCCGCGCCGGGCCGGCTCCTCGCCGTGCTCGCCGCCTTCGACCACGCCCATCCGGCGCTCTCCCTGACGGACATCAGCCGCCGCGCCGGGCTCGCGCTCAGCACGACGCACCGGCTCGTGGGCGCCCTCACCCGGTGGGGCGCCCTGGAACGCGACGAGTCCGGCGTCTACCACGTGGGGCTGCGGCTGTGGGAACTCGCCGCCCTCGCACCCCGCGGACTGGGCCTGCGCCAGGTCGCGCTGCCGTACCTCGAGGACCTGTACGAGGCCACGCACCAGAACGTCGCGCTCGCGGTGCGGGACGGCACCGAGGTCGTCTACATCGAGTGGATCGCCGGCCGCTCCTCGGTCGGCGTCCGCATCCGGGTGGGCGCCCGCTGGCCCCTGCACGCGACGGGCGTCGGCCTCGCCCTGCTCGCCCACGGCGCCCCGGACTTCCAGGACGCCTATGCGGCGGCCCCGCTCGCCGCCTTCACCGCGCACACGCTCACCGATCCGGTACGGCTGCGCCGGGCGCTCGCCGAAGTACGGCGCACCGGCGTGGCGGTGAGCGACCGTCAGGTCACCGACGACGCCTTGTCGGTGGCGGCACCGGTGCGCGACGGGGACGGCAAGGTGACCGCGGCCGTGTCAGTGGTGGTACCGCATGACAACGCCCAAGTACCGGTACTGATCCCGGCGGTGCGCCTGGCGGGCCGGGGCATGTCGCGGGCGCTGGGGTGGCGACCGGGAGCGCCCGCATAGGGGCGCGGGGAACTACGCGACCAGCCACAACGGCGCCGCGGTCGACCGGCTGCGGATCGCGGCAGTCCGGCGGAACGCTCAGGCTGCCGCCGGCACGTCGGCACTGGCCTCGTACGCGACCGCCGCCCCGGCGTACCGCGCCGTACCGCGGCAGGTGACCGACGCGGCACCGGCGCCCACCGCGGGAGTCACCGTCCAGCTGACGGCGCACCGCGCCCCCGCCGCGAGACGGTCTGCGGTCACGGCGCCGAGCGCGCGGGCCCGCCAGCCGTCCGGCACGGCAAGGCCGAGCCGGACGGCGGCCCACGGCCGGGACGAGCCGTTGACGAGGGTCGCCGTCACCCGCAACCGGCTCTGCTCACGCTCCACTCGCAGCGTGACCCCGAAACCCTCCCGCTCGTAGCCGTCCGCCCAGGACCCCCGCATCAGCCGCACCAGCGCGTCCGCGTCGGCGGGCCGGGCCGCGGCGAGGTCGTGCTCCTCGCCGGGGTCCTTGGCGAGGTCGTACAGCTCGACGTCCCAGCGGTCGTCGGGCACGTCGCGGTCGCGCCCCGGCGCGAACCGCACCGCCTTGAGGTCCCCGCGCCGCAGCGCCTCCGCGAGGCGCCGCGCCCGGCCGCCGTCGACGGCGTCGGCGCGCGGGGTGGCTTCGCTGTGGTTCCGGTAGAAGTACAGGTGGTCGTGGCGGGCGGTGTCCGCCGTGGCGCCGCGCAGCAGCGGGGCGAGGGAGAGGCCGTCGAGGTCGGACGGGGCGGGCGCGCCCGCGAGGTCGGCGAGGGTGGGCAGCAGGTCGGTGAGCGGGGTGGGCCGGTCGGTGGTGCCGGACGGCACGCTCTCCGGCGACCAGGCGATGAGCGGGACGCGGATGCCGCCCTCGTAGAGATTGCGTTTGTAGCCGCGCAGCGGGCCGCCCGCGTCGAACAGCTCGGGGTCGGTGCCGCCCTCCTCGTGCGGGCCGTTGTCACTGGTGACCAGGACGAGGGTGCGGTCGGCGGCGCCGAGGGCGGTGAGCCGGTCGGCGACCTTGCCGACCAGGGTGTCGAAGGAGGTGACCTGGGCGGCGTGCGCCCGGTCGGCGCGGGGCCAGGGCGCGTCGGCGTACCGGCCGAGGTGGGGGTCGCGGCTGGGGGCGTGCGGCAGCGTCGGGGCGAGGTACAGGAGGAAGGGTTCGTCCTGGTGCGCGTCGAGGAAGGCGAGCGCGTGCTGCTCGACGAGGTCGGGTGCGTAGACGGCGCGGGCGCCGCCGCGGTTGGCGGGGATGTCCTCTCGGCTGCCGTTGTGCCACAGGTACTCGGGGTAGTACTCGTGCGCGTGGCGGTGGGTGAGGTAGCCGTAGAACTCCTCGAAGCCGCGGGAGTTGGGGTGGCTCGGCTGGCCGGCCCGCTCGGGGCCGAAGCCCCATTTGCCGATGATGCCCGTACGGTAGCCGCGGGCGCGCAGCGCCTCGGCGAAGGTGAAGTCGCTCTCGGCGAGGGCGCCTTGGCCGCTCGGGCCCCTCGGGTTCTCCCGCACCGTGGAGTGGCCGCTGTGCAGACCGGTGAGCAGTGAGCAGCGCGACGGGGCGCAGACCGGCGCCGCCGCGTAGGCGTCGGTGAACCGCAGCCCTTCGGCGGCGAGGGCGTCGATGCGCGGGGTGTCGATCAACTTCTGGCCGTAGACGCCGAGTTCGCCGTACCCGAGGTCGTCGGCGACGATCACCACGAAGTTGGGGCGGGCCGGCAGGGGCTGCATCGCCGGGACGGCGGACGCCTTGACCTTCTGCCCCTGGCCCGGCTGCCGCCGGACCGGCGTGGCCGCCTCACCGTCACCGGCCCGGCACGCCACGGCCGCCCCGCCCACACCGAGGGCGGCGGCCGAACCGGCGAGGAAGCGGCGGCGGCTGGGCATGCGGTCTCCTGAACGGCGGCGGGCGACGGCGAAGCGGGCATGGCGAGAAGCTGCGACGGTGACGAACGGGCATGGTGAACCGATGGTCTCCGGGGCATTCGCCGCAAGGCCATGCACAGGGTATGAACACTTCGTTTCGCCAGGTCGGGCAGGGTGCGCACAGGCGGTACACAGGTTCGGTACGACGCCGGGGCCCGGCACCTTGCGTGTGCCGGGCCCCTGCGCCGCCGTCCGCCGTCCGCCGTCCGCCGTCCGCCGTCAGCCCGGCAGCGCCGCCCGCAGCCGCCGGTCCCGGGGCGCCGCCCCCCGGTCGAGCCGCGCGTCGAGCAATCGGCGCGCGGCACCGCAGCGGCCCGCCGAGACCAGGGCATAGAGCAGGGTCTCCTCGACCACCTCGCGCTGGGCGGCACTGCCGCCGACCTTGCGGAGTACCGGCAGCAGCGCGTCGAGGCCGCGGGCGGCCTCCTGGAAGCGCTCCTCGACGAGCGCGGCGAAGGACTCGCAGAGCGGGACGATGATCTCGCGCTGCACCGGGTCGGCGCCGCGCGCGTGGTCGCGCAGCCGGCGCAGGGCAGGCAGGTCGCCGGCGGCGGCGAGGGCGACCGCGGCGTGCAGCGCGGTGAACGCGGTGGCGGGCCGCTCCACGATGTCCCGGGCGACGGTCTCCAGGACGTCGGCGGCGGGCACCGGGCCGCGCCAGTTGCCGCTGAGCCGGGCCCGCCACAGCAGCGAACCCGAGTCGACCAGGGCCCGTACGCCGGTCACCCGGCCCGGCGCGAGTTGCGCGAACCACCGCTTCCGTACGGCCGCGGGGTCGTCCAGGGCGAGTTCGTGCAGGGCGACGTGCCAGGAGAAGTGCGCCCGGTGGACCGCTCCCCTGCCCTGTCCCGAGATCCAGCCGTCCAGCCAGTCGCGGCCCGCCGTGTGCGCCCCGGACTCGTAGTGGACGTGGGCGAGCGCGTGCACGGCGTGTCCGGAGGCGGGTTCCACGGCCAGTGCGCGGTGGGCGAGTTCGCCCGCCTCGTGCAGGCGGCCCTGCCCCTGGCGGAGGAAGGCGAGCAGCGAGGTGTGGAACCAGTGCCCGTCGTGGGCGGGCGAGGTCCGCTCCAGCAGCCGTAGCGCGTAGTCGTCGTCCAGGTCGTTGACACCGGAGAAGGCGATGGTGGGGACGGCGACGGCCAGGGCGAGCGCGTCGCCGGGGTACGCGTCGAGGTGGCCGAGCAGGGCGGCGTCCCCGCCGTCGCCGTGGACGCGCCGGGTGACGACGTCGACGAAGGACCGCTCGCGTGCGTCGGCCCGTTCCCGGGCGGAGCGCTGGGCATCGGCGAGGGCCCTGGGCACGTCGACGGCGGCGCCGCACTCGTGGCCGAGCAGGGCCAGCGCGGCGTGACCGAGGGCGAAGCCCGGGTCGAGGGCGACCGCGCGGGCGAAGGCGTCCTCGGCGCCGGCCCGTACCTTCAGGACCCGGTCGAGTCCGGTGCGGTGGGCGGCGGCAGCCTCGGCGTGGGTGGACAGGGCGAGGCCGTGCGTGTCGACGGGGCGGCGGCGCGGGCGGCGCGTCGCGCGGGCGGGACGGGCCGGGGAGGCGAGCAACTCCTCGGCCAGCGCGGCGGCCTGGACGCGGATCTCCGGTACGGCGGTGGTCTCCCACAGCTCGCCGCGGCGCGGGGCGCCCAGGGTGTACACGGGCAGGTCCGTGCGTCCGGCGGCGTCGACGAGCCGGCCGTCACGGGTGGCGACGCCCATGCCGAGCGGGCCGGGGACCGCGGCGCCGGAGTCGAGCAGCGACCGCCAGAGCGGACCGCCGGGGCGGCGGCCGGGACCGGTGCAGTCGATCACCCAGCCGACGTGGAGGGTACGGCCGTCGGAGAGCCGTACGTCGAGGGAGCCGTCGGCGCGGACGGCGGCGCCGGTGACCGTGCCGGTGTGCACGCGCAGCCGCCGCGCGGTGCGCGCGCGGAGCACCGACTCGGCGGTGGCGGGCGCCATCCGGTGCCGGTGGGTGTTCCACAGCGCGCCCTCGCAGGCCAGGAACTCCGCCCGCTCCCCGGGGGTGAGGCTGTGCCACAGCCGGGCGGTGTGCGGGCGCAGGCTGTCCAGGGCGGGACGCCAGTCGCCGTGGATGCGCACGGCACGGCTGATGTGCCGGTACACGGTCCTGCGCAGAGCGGGCAGCCGACCGCCGCCCGAGCCGTCGGACAAACGACCGCCGCCCGAGCCGTCGGACAAACGACCGCCGCCCGAGCCCTCAGGCAGACGACTGCCGCCCGAACCCGCGGGCAGGCGAGTGCCGTCCGAGCCCTCCGGCAGACGACTACCGCCCGAACCCCCAGGCAGACGACTGCCGCCCGCGCCCGCGCGCAGGCGAGTGCCGTCCGAGCCCTCCGGCAGACGACTACCGCCCGAACCCCCAGGCAGACGAGCGCCGCCCGAACCACCTCCAGGCAGACGAGCGCCGCCCGAACCCCCGCCCGCGCCCTCGGGCGGGCAGCCGCCGTCCGAGCCCTCGTGCGAACGGCTGTCGTCCAGGTCCTCGGGGAGGTCCATGACGCCCGCCGGGGTGAGCGCGTGCGGCTGCGGCAGCAGGCCACCGCGCGAGACGGCGTACACGGTGCGGCCCGGCCGGTCCAGCGTCAGGGCCAGGTCGACAGCCGTCAGCCCGGTACCGACGAGCAGCACGTCCGCGGTACCGGGGCGGGAGCCGGCCGGTACGCCCGCGGTACCGGGGAGGGAGCCCGCCGGTACGCCCGCGGTGCTCGCGGGCGGGCCGCCCGCCGCGCCGCCGTCCCCTCTGTCGGCCAGCGGTCCGTCCAGCGCGCCCGGCGCCCACGGTGTGCCGATGAAGCGCTCGGCGGCGCGCAGCTCCGGCGGGGCCCACGCGGCGTCGGCGGGTCCCGGCCCGGTGGCGAGGACCGCGCTGTCCGCGGTGAGGCGGCCCCCGTCGGCGAGGCGCAGTTCAGCCCGGCCGTCGGGGGTGCCGGTACAGCTCTCGGCGAGGGTGCGCAGCCGGCGTACGGCGACGGTGCCGTGGGCGCGGACGACGGCCTGGCCGAGGGTGTCGGCCAGGTAGGCGCCGTAACGGTAGCGGGTCGCGAAGTCTGCGCCGGTGACGGTGGGTTCGCCGTGCCGGCAGAGCCAGCGGGTGAAGTGGCCGGGGTCGTCGGGGTAGCAGCTCATGCCGCCCGCGGGCACGTTGAGCCGGTGGCGGGGGTCGGGGGTGGCGTAGGCGGTGCCGCGTCCGGCCTCCGGGGCCGGGTCGACCAGTACGAGGTCGAGGGGCGTCCGGCGGCGCGTCGCGGTCTCGCAGAGCTGGATGGCGGTCAGGGTGCCGGCCGCCCCCGCTCCGACGACGGCCACGGTGTGCCGCTTGCGGACTGAATTCACGTATACCTCCGGCGTCGATTACTGGGACCCGCTCAGCGACATGCACCCCGCGCGACATTCGCCACCGTGCGGCACTCGACCCCGCACGGCATTCACCGCCGCGCGACGCTTGCCGCCACGCGGCACTCGACCCCGCACGGCATTCACCGCCGCGCGACGCTTGCCGCCGGGCGGCACTCGACCCCGCACGACACTCACCGCCACGCGGCTCACGTCACCGCGCGGCCGCCGCCGCTTCGCGGAACTCCCTCTTCCTCTCCTTCTGCACTATTCCGACCGGACTGGTGGGGAAGCGATACCGGAGACGGGGATCTCACCGGAAACTCAGCGCACCGGCCGTGCCTTCATACTCTGTTCACGATCCGCGGCCCCCGGACAACCGCGGTTCAGGCCGTCTCTCAGGGCTTCTTCACAGGAATCTCAGGCGGCTGCCCTCGGATTCAAAGAATCAACCCAGGAAAGCGGCGCACGATCGGCAGCCGGCGGCGCGGTCTTCGGTGACCGTTTCCGCCGCTTCCCCTGTGGTCATCGAAGAAAGGCGTGCCGTGGGCGTCCCCCAGACATCGAACGAGCCCGGACGGCCGGGCGGGCGCGGACGGCTGTCCCGGCGCGGGGTGCTCGCCGCCCTCGGCGCCGTACCGGCCGTCGCGCTGACGGGGTGCAGCGCCTCGGCGGACGCCTCGGAGACCTCCGCCGCGACCGGCGGCACGACGACCGCGAGTACGAAGAAGCAGCAGGTCAAAGCGGCCACGGTGACCGTCACACCGGCCGACGGGAGCAAGAAGGCCGGCTTCACCAGCCCGGTCGAGGTGACGGTGGACGACGGCACGCTGGCCACCGTGAAGGTGACCGGCAACGACGGCTCGTCCCTGAAAGGGTCCTTCGACGACGCCAAGACGACGTGGACGTCGGACGACAACCCCTACTCGGGCACGAAATACACGGTCACCGTGAAACCCGAGGGCGAGGACGAGCAGACGGCGTCCTTCACCACGAAGAATCCCTCGGAGACCTTCGTGGGATATTTCACGCCGGAAGCGAATTCGACCTCGGGCGTCGGGATGCCGGTGTCCATCAATTTCACCCAGGCCGTGACCGACAAGGCGGCGGTGGAGAAGGCGATCACGGTGACGGCGAGCCCGGCCGTCGAGGTGGTCGGGCACTGGTTCAGCGACACCCGCCTGGACTTCCGGCCCGAGCAGTACTGGGCGGCCGGCACGAAAGTCACGTTGAGTCTGCGGCTGAAGGACGTCGAGGGCGCGGACGGGGTCTACGGCTCCCAGTCCAAGGACGTCACCTTCCACATCGGCCGCGAGCAGATCAGCACCGTGGACCTGGCGGCGAAGACCATGACGGTGCGGCGGGACGGCAGCGAGCTCGCGACCTATCCGGTCACCGGCGGCGACGCGGACCACACCACCTGGTCCGGGATCATGGTGATCAGCGAGCGGTTCAAGGAGACGCGGATGGAGTCCTCCACCGTCGGTCTCGGCGACGAGTACGACATCAAGGACGTGCCGCACGCCCAGCGCCTGACCACCTCGGGCACGTTCATCCACGGCAACTACTGGGCCTCGTCGTCCGTCTTCGGCTCCACCAACAGCAGTCACGGATGCATCGGCCTTCAGGACACCAAGGGCGCGGGCGACAAGTCGGTGCCGGGCTACGCCTTCTACGACAGTTCGATGCTCGGCGACGTCGTCGTGGTGGAGAACTCGGGCGACGACACGGTGTCCGCGTCCAACGGCCTCAACGGCTGGAACCTCTCCTGGACGGACTGGAAAGCGGGCAGCGCGCTTTAGGGCGCTTCTCCCGCCTTCGGGCCCTGCCGTCACGGCAGGGCCCTTTTCTCCTTTCTCGCGACCCTCTCGCTGTATTCACGCTGTGAACTCCCGCACCCCGCAACGACTTTGTCGGCTTTATCTCTTGACGATCGGAGTGACAGAGAGCACATTGGCCGCGCACCTCTCATGAGAGCGCTCTCAAACGGCTCTCTCCCCACACCCCCGCACCTCACTCCGTACCTGAAGAGGCACCCATGAGTGATACCCCCGGCAACACCGGCTCCTCCGGCCGGCACAGACGTGCCCCGCTCCGGCGGGCGCTGATCGCCGTGTTCAGCACGCTCGGCCTGGCGGCGGCCGCCGCCGGCGCGGCCACGCTCCCGGCCAGCGCGTCCGCGCCCACCCCGCCCTCCGGCTGGTCCCAGGTCTTCCTGGACGACTTCAACGGCACTGCGGGCACCGGCGTCAACACCACCAACTGGCGGTACGACACCGGCCACGGCTACCCCGGCGGCCCCACCAACTGGGGCACCGGCGAGATAGAGAACATGACCAGCAGCACGGACAACGTGGCGCTGGACGGCAACGGCAATCTGCGCATCACCCCGCGGCGGGACTCCTCGGGCAACTGGACCTCGGGCCGCATCGAGACCAACCGCACCGACTTCCAGCCGGCCGCGGGCGGCAAGCTGCGCGTCGAGGCCCGGATCCAGATGCCGAACGTGACCGGCACCGCGGCCCGCGGCTACTGGCCGGCGTTCTGGATGCTCGGCGCCCCCTACCGCGGCAACTACCAGAACTGGCCGGCCGTCGGCGAGCTGGACATCATGGAGAACGTCCAGGGCCTGAACACCGTCTGGTCCACCATGCACTGCGGCACCAACCCGGGCGGCCCCTGCAACGAGACCACCGGCATCGGCGGCAGCACCGCGTGTCCCGGCTCGACCTGCCAGTCCGGCTTCCACACGTACGGCATGGAGTGGGACCGCTCGACGAGCGTGGAGGAGATCCGCTTCTACGTCGACGGGCAGAACTTCCACACCGTGCGCGCCAACCAGGTGGACGCGACCACCTGGGCCAACGCCACCAACCACGGCTACTTCATCATCCTGAACGTGGCGATGGGCGGCGGCTTCGTGGACGCCTTCGGCGGCGGCCCGGACAGCGCCACCACCCCGGGCGTCCCGATGACCGTCGACTACGTGCAGGTGCTCCAGTCCACCACCGGCGGCGGCACCACGCCTCCCCCGACCGGCAACCGCGACGCCTACAGCGCCATCCAGGGCGAGTCGTACGACAGCCAGAGCGGGGTGGCCACCGAGACCACCACGGACTCGGGCGGCGGCCAGAACCTGAGCAGCCTCGCCAACGGCGACTGGGCGCTCTACAAGGGCGTCAACTTCGGCTCCACGGCGGCCACCCAGTTCCGCGGCCGGGTGGCGAGCGGTGCGGCGACCGGCGTCAGCGGTCTGGTCGAGGTGCGTCTCGACTCCCGTACCGCCACTCCGGTCGGCAGTTTCGCGCTGAGCAACACGGGCGGCTGGCAGAGCTGGAAGACGGTCCCGGCGAACATCAGCGGCGTCACCGGCACCCATGACGTCTACCTCACCTTCACCAGCGGCCAGCCGGCCGACTTCGTGAACGTGAACTGGTTCGAGTTCGGCCACTGACGGCGGCCGGCACGACCACAAAAGGGGCGGGCCCGGCGGCCCGCCCCTTTCAGCGTAGTCAGCGCATGTCGGCCCGGAACGCGGCCGGGGTCAGGTCCGTGTGCTGGTGGAAGAACTTGGAGAAGTTGGCGGCGTCGGGGAAGCCGACGGCCGCGCCGACGCGGCCGATGGGCAGCTCCGTGTGGGCGAGCAGCCGTTTGGCCTCCAGGACCACCCGCTTGTCGATGAAGCCCTTCGGGGTCTCGCCGGTCGCCGCGCGCACGGCGCGGACCAGGGTGCGGCGGGAGTAACCGAGCGCGTCGGCGTAGGCGCTGACGCTGTGGTTGGTGACGAACCCCTGCTCCACGGCGTCCCGGAAGCGGGTGAAGGTGGTGTCGGTCCGGCCCTGGGCCGCCTGGGCGGAGCTCGCCGCGAGATGGGCGAGCCGCAGCAGGAACGCGGTCAGCGTGTGCCGCAGCACCGAGGTGTGCAGGCTGAGCGGCAGCGTGACGTTGTCGACGTACTCGCGCTCGAGCTGGGCGAGGGAGTGCTCCAGCGCGACGAGCTGCTGCGGCTCGGGGCGCAGCAGCGGCGGCAGGTCGTAGCGGTAGAGGCCGGTCGCCTCGACGGTCGCGCGGGGCAGAAAACCCGGTTGCATGGTCAGCACCGTCCCGCGGTACCCGTCCGACTTGGCGAAGCGGTGTACCTGGCCTGGGCGGATCCAGAGCAGCTCCCCGGCGCGGGCCTCGTACTCGGCGAAGTCGATCATGTGACGGACCGGTCCCCGACGGAAGAGCATCACCACATGGAAGTCGATGCGGTGCACCCGCTCCAGGGGGGCGTCCGCGTGCCAGACGCGGCCCTCGCCCATGGGGCCCACCTGCATGCCGACGCCGGACACGCTGAGGTCGGCGGGGAAGGCGAAGGTCCTTATCGCGTCCCCGCCCCCGGCCCCGGTGCGGAGCGGACTCGTCGCCCCGGTCCGGAGCGGGCCCGTCGCTCCGGTCCGGTCATGGGTCGTTCTGTCTTTCATGTCCCTCTCGCGTCGGCTCTGTCCTGCATGCGATGTCCCACTTTCACCGAAGGCTGACACAGGGGCACCTTCCCCGGCAAAAGTCAGACTTTTAAGTTTGAACACGTCAGAGCTGGTAGCCGCCCGTTATCGAGGACTTCTTGAAGATGAGTACGCAGACTTCCGAGCACCGCCTCGAGTGGACCGAACTCGACCGCCGTGCCGTCGACACCGCCCGTCTGCTGGCGGCCGACGCCGTGCAGCAGGTCGGGAACGGACACCCGGGCACCGCGATGAGCCTCGCCCCGGCGGCGTACACCCTCTTTCAGAAGGTGATGCGTCACGACCCCGCCGACCCGGAGTGGACCGGCCGCGACCGCTTCGTCCTCTCCCCCGGCCACACCTCGCTGACCCTCTACACGCAGCTCTTCCTCTCCGGCTACGAGCTCGGCCTCGACGACCTGAAGGCGTTCCGCCGGCACGGCTCGAAGACCCCCGGCCACCCCGAGTACGGGCACACCGCCGGTGTGGAGACGACCACCGGACCGCTCGGCCAGGGTGTCGCGAACGCCGTCGGCATGGCGATGGCCGCCCGCTACGAGCGCGGTCTGTTCGACCCGGAGGCCCCCGGGGGCGAGTCCCCCTTCGACCACATGATCTGGGGCATCGTCTCCGACGGCGACCTGGAGGAGGGCATCTCCGCCGAGGCGTCCTCCCTCGCGGGCCACCAGAAGCTCGGCAACCTCGTCTTCGTCTACGACGACAACCACATCTCGATCGAGGGCGACACCGCGACCGCGTTCTCCGAGGACGTGCTGAAGCGGTACGAGGCGTACGGCTGGCACGTGCAGCGGATCGAGCCGTCGGCCGACGGCGACATCGACGTGCACGCCCTGTACGCCGCGCTCGAAGCGGCGCGGGCCGAGACGGAGCGGCCGTCGATCATCGCGATGCGCACGATCATCGCCTGGCCCGCGCCGAACGCGCAGAACACCGAGGCGTCCCACGGTTCGGCGCTCGGCGCCGAGGAGATCGCGGCCACCAAGCGCGTCCTCGGCTTCGACCCGGAGCAGTCCTTCCAGGTCGAGCCGGAGGTCCTCGACCACGCCCGTACCGCTCTGGACCGCGGCGCCGAGGCGCACGCCGCCTGGGACAAGCGGATCGCCGAGTGGCGCGGTGCGCAGCCGGAGCGGGCGCGGCTCTTCGACCGGGTCGTGGCCGGTCAGCTCCCCGAGGGCTGGGAGGAGGCGCTGCCGGTCTTCGAGCCGGGCACGTCCGTGGCGACCCGCGCGGCGTCCGGCAAGGTGCTCCAGGCGCTCGGCGGTGTGCTGCCCGAGCTGTGGGGCGGCTCCGCCGACCTGGCAGGATCGAACAACACCACCATCGACAAGAACTCCTCGTTCCTGCCGGAGGGCAACCCGCTGCCGGAGGCCGACCCCTACGGCCGCACGATCCACTTCGGCATCCGCGAGCACTCCATGGCCGCCGAGATGAACGGCATCGCGCTGCACGGCAACACCCGCATCTACGGCGGCACCTTCCTGGTGTTCTCCGACTACATGCGCAACGCCGTCCGCCTCTCCGCACTGATGCAGCTCCCGGTGACGTACGTCTGGACGCACGACTCGATCGGCCTCGGCGAGGACGGCCCCACCCACCAGCCGGTGGAGCACCTGGCCTCCCTGCGCGCCATCCCCGGCCTGAACGTCGTCCGCCCGGCCGACGCCAACGAGACCGCGATCGCCTGGGCCGAGATCCTCCGGCGGCACGCGGAGAAGCCGGCCCCGCACGGGCTCGCGCTCAGCCGCCAGGGCCTGCCGACGTACGAGCCGAACCCGGACGCCGCGAAGGGCGGCTACGTCCTGCGGGAGTCCTCCACCGGGACGCCGGACGTCGTGCTGCTCGCCACCGGCTCCGAGGTGCAGCTCGCCGTCGCGGCCCGCGATCTCCTGGAGGCGGAGGGCGTCGGCACCCGGGTGGTGTCCATGCCGTCCGTGGAGTGGTTCGAGGAGCAGCCCGCGGACTATCGGGAGCGTGTCCTTCCGCCCACAGTGAAGGCCCGCGTGGCGGTCGAGGCGGGCGTCGCCCTGACTTGGTACCGCTTCACAGGTGACGCAGGACGCATCGTCTCCCTCGACCACTTCGGCGCCTCCGCCGACGCAAAGACCCTCTTCACCGAGTACGGCTTCACCGCCGAGAACGTCGCCGCCGCCGCGCGGGAATCCCTCGCCGCCGCGCGCGGTTGATCAGCACGCAAGAAAGAAGATGATCACTGTGACCACCGAAGCAACCGCCGCCGCGGGGGCCCTCGCCCGCCTCTCCGCCGCAGGCGTCTCCGTCTGGCTCGACGACCTGTCGCGCGAGCGGATCACGTCCGGCAACCTCGCCGGGCTGATCGAGCGTGAGCACGTCGTCGGCGTCACCACCAACCCGTCGATCTTCCAGGCGGCCATCGGCTCCGGCGAGGGATACGAGGAGCAGCTGGCCGATCTGGCGGTCCGCGGCGTCACGGTCGACGAGGCCGTGCGCATGATGACCACCGCCGACGTCCGCGACGCCGCCGACATCCTGCGTCCGGTGTACGACGCGACCAGCGGCCGGGACGGCCGGGTCTCCATCGAGGTCGACCCCCGTCTCGCCCACCACACCGAGGCGACCGTCGCCGAGGCCAAGCAGCTCGCCTGGCTGGTCGACCGCCCGAACGTCATGATCAAGATTCCGGCGACGAAGGCCGGTCTCCCGGCGATCACCGAGGTCATCGGCCTCGGCATCAGCGTGAACGTGACGCTGATCTTCTCGCTGGAGCGCTACCGCGAGGTCATGGACGCCTACCTGGCCGGGCTGGAGAAGGCCGAGGAGAGCGGCCTCGACCTGTCGAAGATCCACTCCGTGGCGTCCTTCTTCGTCTCCCGCGTGGACGCCGAGATCGACAAGCGCCTGAAGAAGAACGGCACCGACGAGGCGCTGGCGCTCAAGGGCCGCGCGGCGCTCGCCAACGCCCGGCTCGCCTACGCCGCCTACGAGGACGTCTTCGGGCCGGTGTCCGGCACGACGGCGCCCGGCGACCGCTGGGCCGCGCTCGCCGCGGGCGGCGCCAACGCCCAGCGCCCCCTGTGGGCCTCCACCGGCGTGAAGGACCCGTCCTACAAGGACACCCTGTACGTCGACGAGCTGGTCGCGCCCGGCACGGTCAACACCATGCCGGAGGGCACGCTGCGGGCGACCGGCGACCACGGCGACATCCAGGGCGACACGGTGACCGGCGGCTACGAGCAGGCCCGCGCCGACCTGGCCGCCGTCGAGGCGCTGGGCATCTCCTACGACGAGGTCGTGGCCCAGCTCGAGGACGAGGCCGTCGCCAAGTTCGAGGACGCGTGGAAGGACCTGCTGGAGGCCGTCGCGGCCTCCCTGCGCGGCAAGGGAGCTGAAACCGTATGAGCGAGAGCGAGACCTCCGCCGAGACCCCCGCCGGGACCCCCGCGGAAGGGACCGCGGCCGGTGCCGTGAAGAAACCCGCCGCCCGGAGGACGGCCGCCAAGGCCGCCACCACCAAGGCCGCCGCGAAGGCCGAGAGCAAGGGCGAGAAGGCGGCGGCGCGGCCCGCCACCGCGCTGCCCGACCACACGGGCGCCGACTCCTCCGACATCGCCGAGGCGCTCGGGCTCGCCGGGAACGGCACCCTGGAGTCCGACTGGGGCAACCCGCTGCGCGACCCCCGGGACCGCAGGCTGCCCCGGGTCGCGGGCCCCTCGGGCCTGGTCATCTTCGGTGTCACCGGTGACCTCTCCCGCAAGAAGCTGATGCCGGCCGTCTACGACCTGGCCAACCGCGGTCTGCTGCCGCCGGGCTTCTCGCTCCTCGGCTTCGCCCGGCGCGAGTGGGAGGACCAGGACTTCGCGCAGGTCGTCCACGACTCGGTGCGCGAGCACTCCCGCACCGAGTTCCGCGAGGAGGTCTGGCAGCAGCTCGCCGAGGGCATGCGCTTCATTCCGGGCGACTTCGACGACGACACCGCGTTCAAGCAGCTCCGCGCGGCCGTGGACGAGCTGGACTCCTCCCGCGGCACCAGCGGCAACTACGCGTTCTACCTCTCCGTACCGCCGAAGTTCTTCCCCAAGGTCGTCCAGCAGCTCAAGAAGCACGGGCTCGCGGACGCGCCGGAGGGTTCCTGGCGGCGTGCGGTGATCGAGAAGCCCTTCGGGCGCGATCTGGCGAGCGCCCGTGAGCTGAACGCGATCGTGCACGAGGTGTTCGAGCCGGACCAGGTGTTCCGGATCGACCACTACCTGGGCAAGGAGACCGTCCAGAACATCCTGGCGCTGCGCTTCGCCAACCAGATGTACGAGCCCATCTGGAACCGGTCGTACGTGGACCACGTACAGATCACGATGGCCGAGGACATCGGCATCGGCGGCCGGGCCGGTTACTACGACGGTATCGGCGCGGCCCGCGACGTCATCCAGAACCATCTGCTCCAGCTGATGGCGCTGACCGCGATGGAGGAGCCCATCGCCTTCGACGCCGAGGCGCTGCTCACCGAGAAGCTGAAGGTGCTCAAGCAGGTGCGGCTCCCCGACGACCTGGGGCTGCACACCGTGCGGGGCCAGTACGCCGAGGGCTGGCAGGGCGGCGAGAAGGTGTCCGGTTACTGCGAGGAGGAGGGCATCGACCCGCACTCCGTCACCGACACCTACGCGGCCGTGAAGCTGGAGATCGACAACCGCCGCTGGGCGGGCATCCCCTTCTACCTGCGCACCGGCAAGCGGCTCGGCCGCCGGGTCACCGAGATCGCGGTCGTCTTCAAGCGGGCGCCGCACTCCCCCTTCGACACCACGGCGACCGAGGAACTGGGGCAGAACGCGATCGTCATCCGCGTCCAGCCGGACGAGGGCATGACCGTGCGCTTCGGTTCGAAGGTGCCGGGCACGTCGATGGAGATCCGGGACGTCTCGATGGACTTCGCGTACGGCGAGTCGTTCACCGAGTCCAGCCCGGAGGCGTACGAACGGCTGATTCTCGACGTGCTGCTCGGCGACGCGAATCTGTTCCCCCGTCACCAGGAAGTGGAAGAGTCCTGGAAGATCCTCGACCCGATCGAGCGCTTCTGGGAGCACCACGGCCGGCCCGCGCAGTACCCGGCGGGTACCTGGGGTCCGAAGGAAGCCGACGAGATGCTCGCACGAGACGGACGGAGCTGGCGCAGGCCATGAAGATCGATCTGACGGACACCAACGCAAGCAAGATCAACAAGGCCCTGGTGCAGGGCCGCCGGGAGCTCGGCACCCCGGCCGTCGGCATGGTCCTGACGATGGTCATCGTGACCGACGAGGAGAACGCCTACGACTCGATCAAGGCCGCCGAGGACGCCTCCCGGGAGCACCCCTCACGCACCCTGGTCGTGATCAAGCGGCACGCCCGCACCCCGCGCGACCGCACCCAGTCGCGGCTCGACGCCGAGGTGCGCATCGGCTCCGAGGCCGGCACCGGCGAGACGATCGTGCTGCGCATGTACGGCGAGGTGGCCGGGCACGCCGACTCCGTCGTGCTGCCGCTGCTGCTCCCCGACGCGCCGGTCGTCGTGTGGTGGCCGGTGGACGCGCCGGACGACGCGGCCAAGGACCCGCTGGGCGCGCTCGCCCAGCGCCGGATCACCGACATGTACGCGGTCGAGTCGCCGCTCGACGCGCTCGCGGACCGCGCCGCCTCCTACGCGCCGGGCGACACCGACCTGGCGTGGACGCGGCTGACGCCGTGGCGCTCGATGCTGGCCGCCGCGCTCGACCAGGCCCGCACCGACGTGACCTCGGCCGCCGTGGAGAGCGAGGCGGAGAACCCCAGCGCCGAACTGCTCGCCCGCTGGCTGGAGGCCCGGCTGAAGGTCAAGGTGGAGCGGGTCGTCACCGGCGGGCCCGTGGTCACGGCCGTGCGCCTGGGCACCCCGGGCGGCGAGATCGTCATCGACCGCCCGGAGGGCCCGCTGGCCACCCTGTCGCTGCCGCACCAGCCCTCGCGCACCCTGGCGCTGAAGGTGCGCACCACCGCCCAGCTGATCGCCGAGGAACTGCGCCGCCTCGACGCGGACGAGATGTACGCCGTCGCCCTGCGGGGCGAGGGCTCGGAGGAGATCCCCCGTCATGCCTGACTCACCCCTGCTCACGCACCGTCCGCAGTGGACGGCCCTGGAGGACCACCGTGCGCAGGACCTGCCGCGCCCGCACCTGCGTGAGCTGTTCGACGCCGATCCCGGGCGCGCGGACCGCTACACCGTGCGCGTCGGTGACCTGCACATCGACTACTCCAAGCACCTGATCACGGACGAGACCCTGGCGCTGCTCCAGGAGCTGGCCGTGGCCACGGACGTGTTCGGGCTGCGGGACGCGATGTTCCGCGGCGAGCGGATCAACGTCACCGAGGACCGGGCCGTGCTGCACACCGCGCTGCGCGCCCCGCGCGAGACGGTGATCGAGGTCGAGGGCGAGAACGTGGTCCCGGGCGTGCACGCCGTGCTCGACAAGATGGCGGACTTCGCCGACCGCGTCCGCTCCGGCGCGTGGACCGGGCACACCGGCAAGCGCATCAAGAACGTGGTCAACATCGGCATCGGCGGCTCGGACCTGGGCCCGGCGATGGCGTACGAGGCGCTGCGGGCCTTCACCGACCGCGGTCTGACGGTCCGCTTCGTCTCCAACGTGGACGGCGCCGACCTGCACGAGGCCGTGCGCGACCTGGACGCGGCGGAGACGCTGTTCATCGTCGCCTCGAAGACCTTCACCACCATCGAGACGATCACCAACGCCACCTCGGCGCGCAACTGGCTGCTCGGTGAGCTGAAGGCCGGCTCGGAGGCCGTCGCGAAGCACTTCGTGGCGCTGTCGACGAACGCCGGCAAGGTGGCGGACTTCGGCATCGACACGGACAACATGTTCGAGTTCTGGGACTGGGTCGGCGGCCGGTACTCCTTCGACTCGGCGATCGGGCTGTCCCTGATGATCGCCATCGGCCCGGACCGCTTCCGGGAGCTGCTCGACGGCTTCCACACCGTGGACGAGCACTTCCGCACCGCACCGGCCGAGCAGAACGCGCCGCTCCTCCTGGGTCTGCTGGGCGTCTGGTACGGCTCGTTCTTCGGCGCCCAGTCGCACGCGGTGCTGCCGTACTCGCACTACCTGTCCAAGTTCACCGCCTACCTCCAGCAGCTCGACATGGAGTCCAACGGCAAGTCGGTGGACCGCGACGGCAACCCCGTGCAGTGGCAGACCGGCCCTGTGGTCTGGGGCACGCCCGGCACCAACGGGCAGCACGCCTACTACCAGCTGCTGCACCAGGGCACCAAGGTCATTCCGGCCGACCTGATCGGGTTCGCCAACCCGGTGGGCGAGCTGAGCGACGACCTGAAGGCGCAGCACGACCTGCTGATGGCCAACCTGTTCGCGCAGGGCCAGGCGCTCGCCTTCGGCAAGAGCGCCGAGGAGGTGCGCGCCGAGGGCGTGCCCGAGGAGCAGGTGCCGCACCGCACCTTCAAGGGCGACCACCCCACCACGACGATCCTGGCGGGCGAGCTGACCCCGTCGGTCCTCGGCCAGCTCATCGCGCTCTACGAGCACAAGGTGTTCGTGCAGGGCGCCATCTGGAACATCGACTCCTTCGACCAGTGGGGCGTCGAGCTGGGCAAGGTGCTCGCCAAGCGCGTCGAGCCCGCGCTCACCGAGGGCACCGACGTGCCCGGTCTCGACCCCTCCACCGCGGCCCTCGTCGCCGCGTACCGCACTCTCCGGAAGAAGTGAAAGACATGCAGCTCGGACTCGTCGGCCTCGGCAAGATGGGCGGCAACATGCGCGAGCGGATACGCCGCGCGGGCCACACCGTCCTCGGCTACGACCGCAACCCCGACCTCGCCGACGTCGGCAGCCTCGGTGAACTGGTCGAGAAGCTCGAAGGCCCGCGTGTGGTGTGGGTGATGGTCCCGGCCGGTGCGGCGACCCAGTCCACGATCGATGAGCTGGCCGAGCTCCTTCAGCCGGGTGACGTGGT
>NZ_JBHWHV010000064.1:0-58119 GCF_042732375.1 Streptomyces sp. NPDC059785 | reverse complement strand
GTGGGCGACCGGGCCCCTTCGTGTTCGCGGGACCCGGCGGGGGCGCTTTGTGCGGGGAGGGGGCGCGCGGTTGCCTTCGGAGCCCGGATGGCGGGGGAGGGCCGTGCCGAGCCGCTAGCGTTCATGACCGGCGCCCACCCAGCTCTCTGGGCGCCCCCTTCCAAGGAGAACGTTCCGGACCCCGGCCCTCGGGGCCCGGCCCGAGCTTCAACGAACCGTCTACCGGGCTGATGGGCGGCATCGTGGAAGGGGGCGCCCATGGGACGCCACCGCAAGCCCACCCGCTGGGACCGGATCCGTCTTCGGACGGCGAAGTTCCGGAGGAGGTGTGTCTTGTGGATCTACGGACGGTGAGCGGCCGCCCCTATGAGACCTAGGGGCGGACACCCGTGATCCGTCAGGAGCCTGCCGCAGCTAGCCACTGCGGTGGGCTCCGCTTGTTGGGCGGCCGCCCCTATGAGAGTTAGGGGCGGACACCCGTGATCGGCCAGGAGCCTGCCGCAGCTAGCCACTGCGGTGGGCTCCGCTTGTCGGGCGGCCGCCCCTATGGAGCCTAGGGGCGGGCACCCGTGATCCGTCAGGAGCCTGCCGCAGCTAGCCACTGCGGTGGGCTCCGTCTTTTGTCCCAAGGTACTGGTGTGGGGTCTTGGGTGCCAGCGGCGTCAGGGGTCCGGCGTTCCGTGCGCCCCCTTCACAACCGGTGCGCCGCCCCCGTCGGGGTGACGCCCCGCGTGTCGAGCAGGAGCTGTGCCTTCACCGACAGGCCCTGGAGGTCGTACGTGCGGTGGGGCTGGAGCAGGATCGTCAGGTCCGCGGCGGCTGCCGCCTCGTAGAGGGAGTCGGCGCGCGGGACCGGGCGGTCCAGGATGTTCCAGGACGGCACCAGCGGGTCGTGGTAGCTGACGGAGGCGCCCAGTTCCATCAGGCGGGTGGCGATCTCCCGGGCGGGGGTGCCCTGCTGGTCGGCGTGGTCGGGCTTGTAGGTGACGCCGAGGAGCAGGACGCGCGCGCCGCGGGCCGATTTGCCGTGCTCGTTGAGGAGGGTGGCGGCGCGCTGGATCACGTAGCGCGGCATGCGGTCGTTGACCTGCTGGGCCAGTTCGACCATGCGCAGGGTGCGGGCCGGGTGGCCGGAGAGGTCCTGGGCGACGCCGTGGCCGCCGACGCCCGGCCCCGGGCGGAACGCCTGGAAGCCGAAGGGCTTGGTCTCGGCGCAGCGGATGACGTCCCACAGGTCGACGCCCAGCTCGTGGCAGAGCTCGGCCATCTCGTTGACCAGGGCGATGTTGACGTGCCGGAAGTTGGTCTCCAGGAGCTGCACGGTCTCCGCCTCGCGTGGTCCGCGCGCGCGGACCACCTTGTCGGTGAGGCGGCCGTAGAAGGCGGCGGCGGACTCGGTGCAGGCGGGGGTCAGACCGCCGATGACCTTGGGGGTGTGGGCGGGGTCGAAGTCGCGGTTGCCCGGCGCCACCCGGCTGGGCGAGTACGCGAGGTGGAAGTCGCGGCCGGCGCGCAGCCCGGAGCCCTCCTCCAGCAGCGGACGCAGGAATTCCTCCGTGGTGCCGGGGTAGACGGGGGACTCGAGGATCACCGTGGTGTGCGGGCGCAGCCGGGTGGCCAGGGTGCGGGCGGCCGTGGCCACCTGGCCCAGGTCGAGGGAGCCGTCCGCGCCCCGTGGGGTCGGTGCGCAGATGACGGCCGTGCGTACCCGGCCGAGTTCGGCCGGATTGGAGGTCGGCCGGAAGCCGCTCGCGTGCATCCGGCGCAGTTCGGCGGCGGTGAGGGAGCCGCACTCGGGCCCGGTCCGGTAGCCGAGCGTGGGGATGCCGGCCGCGACGGCGGCCTGGGCGAGGGGGAGGCCGAGATGACCGAGTCCGATGACGGCGAGATCTGCGGGCATGGCGTGGGCCGTCCTTCCCAGTAGCCGAAGTGGGACGAGCGCGCGAACCCGGTGGACAGAACGAGCGAGCGCAATGTCAGACTAGGAGTAAATATGACCGATTTGTGGGATTGGTTGTCTGTGTTGCGCCGTGAGTCCCTGATCGATGTGCACGTCGTGAGTCCCTGATCGATGTTCACGTCGTGAGTCATTGATCGATGTTGACCGGGAATGTCACCGGCCGTGACCGGGGCGGTGGCCGACCGTGGGCAACGCGGTCAGAATTTGGGCATGGGTGGTTGAGAACCGGGCTTCGCCGGACGGGCACGGCCAGCGCAACCGAGAGCGGGAGGCAGCGGTGAGGACAGCGACACTGGGGCCGGCGCAGCGCGCCGAGGCACTAGCGGGAATGGCCGAGGGCGAGCTGGACGTGCTGGTCGTGGGCGGCGGCGTGGTCGGCGCGGGCACCGCACTGGACGCCGTGACCCGCGGGCTCTCCACCGGTCTGATCGAGGCGCGCGACTGGGCGTCGGGCACCTCCAGCAGGTCCAGCAAGCTGATCCACGGCGGCCTGCGCTACCTGGAGATGCTGGACTTCGCCCTGGTCCGCGAGGCCCTCAAGGAGCGCGGACTGCTCCTCGAACGGCTCGCACCGCACCTGGTGAAGCCGGTGCCGTTCCTCTACCCGCTCCAGCACAAGGGCTGGGAGCGGCTCTACGCGGGCTCGGGCGTTGCCCTCTACGACGCCATGTCCATGGCCCGTGGACACGGCCGCGGACTGCCCGTGCACCGCCATCTGACCCGCCACCGCGCCCTGCGCGTGGCCCCCGCCCTCAAGAAGGACGCACTGGTCGGAGCGCTCCAGTACTACGACGCGCAGGTGGACGACGCCCGCTTCGTGGCCGCCCTGGTGCGCACGGCCGTCTCCTACGGGGCGAAGGCGGCCAACCGCGCGCGCGTGAACGGCTTCCTGCGCGAGGGCGAGCGCGTCGTCGGCGCCCGGGTGACGGACGTCGAGACCGGCGGGGAGTACGAGATCCGCGCCAAGCAGGTGGTCAACGCGACCGGCGTGTGGACCGACGACACCCAGGGGATGGTCGGCGAGCGCGGCCAGTTCCACGTACGGGCCTCCAAGGGCATCCACCTGGTCGTACCGAAGGACCGGATCCACTCGACCACGGGGCTCATCCTGCGGACCGAGAAGTCCGTGCTCTTCGTCATCCCATGGGGCCGGCACTGGATCATCGGCACCACGGACACCGACTGGGACCTCGACAAGGCGCACCCGGCGGCGTCCAGCGCCGACATCGACTATCTGCTCGAACACGTGAACTCGGTGCTAGCGGTGCCGCTGACCCGCGACGACGTCGAGGGCGTCTACGCGGGGCTGCGGCCGCTGCTCGCCGGCGAGTCCGACGCCACCAGCAAGCTCTCCCGCGAGCACACCGTCGCGCATCCGGCGCCGGGGCTCGTGGTGGTGGCAGGCGGCAAGTACACGACGTACCGGGTGATGGCCAAGGACGCGGTCGACGAGGCCGTGCACGGTCTCGACCAGCGGGTCGCCGACTGCGTCACCGAGGACATCCCGCTGATCGGCGCCGACGGCTACCGGGCGATGTGGAACGCGCGGGCCCGGCTCGCCGCCAGGACCGGGCTGCACGTGGTGCGCGTCGAGCACCTGCTGAACCGGTTCGGCGTGCTCGCCGAGGAAGTGCTCGACCTCATCGCCGCCGACCCCTCCCTCGGCGCGCCGCTCAAGGCCGCCGACGACTATCTGCGCGCCGAGGTCGTCTACGCGGCCTCCCACGAGGGCGCCCGCCATCTGGACGACGTCCTCACCCGGCGCACCCGCATCTCCATCGAGACCTTCGACCGGGGTACGCGCAGCGCCCGTGAGGCCGCCGAGCTGATGGCGCCCGTACTCGGCTGGGACAAGGACCAGATCGAGCGCGAGGTCGAGCACTACCAGAAGCGGGTCGAGGCGGAGCGGGAGTCGCAGCGCCAGCCGGACGACCTGACGGCGGACGCGGCACGTCTCGGAGCACCGGACATCGTGGCCGGCCGCTGATCCGGCGTCATGCGCGGGTACGCGGGCGGGACTCCGCTCGGCCGGCGGCGGAATGTTCGCGAGTGTCCGGCGTGTCCGGGGCCGCGGCAGCGCGGTCCTCGCCCGTCCTGTCCGGCATGCCGGACGGAGCTGCCCAGGTGGCAGGGGGGTCACCGGCACGTGACCGTCCCTCGGGCCCGGTACCGGTGCGCTCCCAGGGGCCCCCTGGGCGTCGGGTGGTCCGTGGGTGAGGGACAATGGAGCCTCTGTCAGGGCGGGTTGCATGAGGGGACGCATGTCGGAGGCGGAGCGGGCGGGGGCATCCCGTGAGGACAAGAGCGGACGTCTCCTCGCCGGGCGGTACCGGCTGGGAGACGTACTCGGCCGCGGCGGCATGGGCACGGTGTGGCGTGCCGAGGACGAGACCCTCGGCCGCACGGTGGCCGTCAAGGAGCTGCGGTTCCCGTCGAGCATCGACGAGGACGAGAAGCGGCGGCTGATCACCCGGACGCTGCGCGAGGCCAAGGCGATCGCCCGGATCAGGAGCACCGGCGCGGTCACCGTCTTCGACGTCGTGGACGAGGACGACCGGCCGTGGATCGTGATGGAACTCATCGAGGGCAAGTCCCTCGCCGAGGTCATCCGCGAGGACGGCACGCTCACGCCGCAGCGCGCCGCCGAGGTCGGTCTCGACATCCTCGACGTGCTGCGGGCGGCGCACCGTCAGGGCATCCTGCACCGCGACGTGAAGCCGTCGAACGTGCTGATCTCCGAGGACGGCCGGGTCGTGCTCACCGACTTCGGCATCGCGCAGGTGGAGGGCGACCCGTCCATCACCTCGACCGGCATGCTCGTCGGCGCCCCCTCGTACATCTCGCCGGAGCGGGCGCGCGGCCACAAGCCGGGACCCGCGGCCGACCTGTGGTCCCTGGGCGGCCTGCTCTACGCCTCGGTGGAGGGCGTGCCGCCGTACGACAAGGGCTCCGCGATCGCGACGCTCACGGCCGTGATGACCGAGCCGGTGGAGAAGCCCAAGAACGCGGGCCCGCTGGAGAAGGTGATCTACGGGCTGCTCGCCAAGGACCCGGAGCAGCGGCTCGACGACGCCGGCGCGCGGACCATGCTCAACGAGGTGATCCACGCTCAGAAGCGCCCGAAGGACGAGCCGGAGCCGGCGGACGCGACCAAGGTCGTCGCGCTGCCGCCGCTGCCGGACGAGGGCACGGGCAGGGGGAGTGCGGCCGCCGCGGGCGGCGGCGCCCTGGCCAAGAAGGGCGAGGAGGCGGCGGAGCGGCTGCGCGGCGCGCTGCGTTCCGTGCGGAAGGCCGCCTCGGGGGCGGGCGCGGCCGCGGCGGCGCGCGGCAAGTCCGCGGGGGCGGCCGGGACGACGCCCGCTGCGGGCGCCACAAGTGCCACGGGCGGTGCGCCTGCTACGGGCGGCGCGGCCGCTGAGCCGGCCGCGCCCGCTGCGGGTGGTGCCGGTGCCAAGGGTGCCAAGGGTGCCAAGGGTCTTGAGGGTGCCGGTAGAGCCGGGGCTGCGGGTGCCGGTGCGGCCGCCGGGGCCACGGGTTCCGCCGGGACCGCGAAGACCACTGGGGTCACTGGATCTACCAGTGCCACTGGTGCCACTGGTGCCACTGGTGCTACGAAGTCCGCAGGGGCTGCCGGGTCAGGGAACGCCGCAGGGGGCGCCGGTGCTGGTGCCGGTACCGCCGGTTCCGGTCAGGACGCCCGCACGAAGGTCTCGGGCTGGCCCGAGGTGCCGCCCGCGCCGCCGCGCCCGGTGCCGAAGGCGTCGATCACCGACGTCGTGCCGCGCCGGACGCTGGTCATCGCCGCGGTGGTGATCGTGCTCGCCGTACTGGGCACGGTGCTGGCGATCACCCTGGGCGGCGACGACGGCTCGAAGGAGAACAAGAACGGTTCCGGCGCGTCCGCGTCCAGCGGGACGACGGCGGGCGGCGGCGGCCAGGGCAAGAACTCCGGCGGCGGCACCGACGAGGACAAGTCCGCCTCCGCCACGGCCTCCGGGGCGCCGGGCACGGACGGCGAGACCAGCAGCACGGCGAGCGCCGACGCGTCGGGCTCGGGGGGCGGGTCCGGGGACTCGGACGGTTCGGGCGGCTCCGGCGGTTCGGGCGGTTCCGGCGAGGACAGCACCAAGTCGGACGACGACGACATCTCCGTGACGACGTACAAGAGCAGCCAGGGGTTCACGATCGGGCTGCCGAAGGGCTGGAAGTACCAGTCCTTCACGAGCGGCGTCGGGGTCCGCTTCACCGGTCCCGAGGGGCAGAAGCTCCTGGTCGGCTGGACGAGCCAGCCGAAGTCCGACCCGGTCGCGGACTGGAAGAACCAGGAGCGCTACATGACGCGCTCGCAGTACCACCGGGTGCGGATAGAGAAGGCGGACTACCGCGACTGGAACACGGCCGACTGGGAGTTCACCTACGTGGACGGCGGGACCAAGTACCGGGTCATAGACCGCGGCTTCGTCGTCAACTCCAGCCTCGGCTACGGGATCATGTACACCGCGAAGTCGGCGAACTGGGACACCGAGCTCCGCGAGAAGACGTGGAAAACGCTGACGTCCACGTTCAAGCCGAAGTCGTGAGCGGCCTCCGCGGCGCGTGATACGAAGCGGCGGTAGCGGTGCGTGGTCGGCACGCGTGGTCACGCACCGCGACCGGACGGTCAGAAGTGTCCGGACGGTGGACAGCGGGAAGCCGTTTGTTCACCCGGGCGTGGCCGAAGTGTGTCCGGGGACGAGTTATCGGGCGTGATATCTCGGAGTACCTCATTGCGAGCTGACCGCGGCACGTATCGTGAGTGGTTGCGGACAGTACGGATGCGGACGGGACGGAACCACAACGGACAGCGCCCCGAACGGAATTGACCATCGGGCGGCCGGGGGAGGCATCGTGGACGACTATGCGGGGCGAGTACTCGCCGACCGCTACCGCCTGCCGCTGCCGCCCTCCGACGAGTACGAACTCGCCGAGACCCGCGCCTTCGACACCTACAGCGGCCAGGAAGTCCTGATCAGGCAGGTGCCGTTGCCCGAGGTCGTCGAGGCCGAGGTGCTCGACGCGGACGGGCTGCCCGAGGGGTTCGTCGCCCGGGACGGCGTACCGGGCGTTCGGGGCCGGGCGGGCGCGTCCGGACGGACCACGCGCCGGCCCGCCGAACCGGCCGTGCGGCGCGCCATAGAGGCCGCGCAGGCCGCCGCGCAGATACCCGACCACCCCCGGCTCGACCAGGTCTTCGACGTGTTCGCCGAGGGCGGCTCGCTGTGGGTGGTCAGCGAGCTGGTGGCCGCCCGGCCGCTGGCCGCGCTGCTCGCCGACAAACCGCTCACGCCGTACCGGGCGGCCGAGGTCGCCTCGGACGTGCTCACCGCGCTGCGCGTGCTGCACGCGCACGGCTGGGTCCACCGGAACATCACCGCGCGTACGGTGCTCGTCTGCGACGACGGCCGCGTCATGCTCACCGGCTTGGCGGTCGGCGCGGCGGAGGAGGCGCTGTGCGGGTACGACCCCGTACCGCCCCGCGACACGCCGACGGACGCGCCCGGCGGGACGGGGACGCACTCGCTCGGGGTCGGCGGAGGCGGTGGCGCCGGTACGGGCGGCGGTACGGGTGCCGGTGCCGGTACGGCCGGGGGTGCCGGGGCTTCCGGTGTCGTCGCGCGTGCCGGTGACGTCGGCGCCGGGGACCCCGAGGCCGCGCGGCGGGCCGCGATCGAGGCGCGGGCCAAGGGCATCGAGGCCCGTGCGGCGGGCGGCGAGCCCCGTTCGCCGGGCGGCCTGCCGGGCACGGACGGACCGCGCTCCGGACCGCCCGCCCTCGGCGGTGGCGGCCCGTCCGAGACGGGGGCCGACGCCGTACGCGCCGCACGTGCCGGAGCCATCGCCGCCTACCGCGCGGGCGCCCGCGCCGCGGCCCGCGTGCACGACGAGCAGCGGGGCGGCCCGCCGGCCCTGCCCGCGCCCCGCCCGGCCCTGCCGGAGGGGTACGAGGAGGGGCCTTCGGCCTCCGGCAACGGTGCTTCGGCGTCCCCTGGACACGGTGCTCCGGCTTCCTCCGGTTACGGTGCTCCGACATCCTCCGGTTACGGGGGCGACGCGCGCCGGGCTCCCGGGCAGGGTGTCGAGCAGACGCCGGGCACCCCGCCCGCCGGGCAGATCGCCGACCCGTACGGGGTCGGACGCGCGGGCCCCTGGCACGGAGCCGTGCCGCGGTCCGGAACCGGCGGCGCCCCGGCGCTCGGGCCGGTCCAGGACGCCTACCGGGACCGTCCGGGCAACGGCAGCGGCAACGGCAACGGGATCGGTGACCGCTTCACCGCCGACGCCGCTCCCGGCCCCGGACCCGGACGCCCCGTACCCGTCACGGGTCTGCCGCAGCAGCAGGGCGCGGGCCCGGACGGTGCGCGGACGCCGCAGGACAGCGTCCCGTCGCCGCAGGACGGCACCCGCTGGGACCAGCTGGTCGCCGCCTCCGCTCCGCGCCGGGGGCCCGCCACGGCGCTGGCCGCGGAGCGGGCCCGGCAGGCGCGGATGGCCGTCGTCGGCCCGGTCACCGAGCGCTGGGCGCCCGAGCAGGCCGGTCCCGTACACGAGAACTGGCAGCTCGCCGCGCCGATCGGCCCCGCCACCGACCTGTGGGCGCTCGGGGCGCTGCTCTTCCGCGCCGTGCAGGGCCACGCGCCCTACCCGGAGGAGAACACGGCGGAGCTGGTGCAGCTCGTGTGCGCGGAGCCGCCGGCGTTCGCCGAGGAGTGCGGCCCGCTGCGGCCGGTCGTGGAGTCGCTGCTGCGGCAGGACTCCACCGAGCGCCTGGACTTCGAGGAGCTGAGCGGCTGGCTGCGCTCGCTCGTCCGGTCCGCCCCGGAGCCCGAGGCCGGTACGTACGTCATCGCCGCGCCGCCCGTCGACCCCAGCCGGCTGCCGATCGTGCGGCGCCGGGGCGAACTGGTCAGGCGGCGCCGGGCCGGGCTCCCCGCGACCGGTCCGCACGCCCGCCACAAGCGGTCGAAACACGACCGGCCGCCCAAGCCGCGGCGGCTCGGGCGCAACCTGGTCCTGCTGGTGCTGCTCGCGCTCGCGGCGGCGGTCGCGTACGCCATGTACTTCATGCCGAAGGCGACCCCGGGCGGCGGTACGGACGGCGAGCGGACCGGGTCCGCGGGGGAGGCCGCCCCGGCGCCCGACAGCAGCGCGGACAGCAAGGCGAGCAGCGAGCCGCGGCCCGACCAGACCTCGCCGGGACCGGACAAGAGCCCTTCCGGATCGGCCGGTTCGACGCAGGAGCAGACGAGCGGCGGGCCCGACGTCGCCGACGGCTTCACCCTGCGCAAGGACTCGGAGGGCTTCCAGGTCGCCGTGGCCCGCGGCTGGGACCGCGCGGCCAAGAACGGGCGCGGCCAAGTGGTGTACTCGCACGGGGACTTCGAGCTCGTCGTCGTACCGGGCCGGGACAGCACGGACGCGTACGGCAGTGACCCGATGACGTACCAGCGGGAGAAGGAGCGCGAGTTGCAGCCCTTCCGCGACTCGACGTGGGCCACGTCCAGCGGGATGCGGACGATCGACGTGGGCGGCCGGACCATGGCCGAGGGACAGTTCACGTGGAGCGACAGCGACGGCCGCGAACTGTACGTGCGCAACCTGGCGATGGTCGTCGGCGGGGAGTACCACGTGGTGCAGGTACGCGGTCCCGAGGCCGAACGCGACGAGGTGACCCGGCTGTACGAGCAGGCGTCGGCGACGTATCAGGTGACCGGCTGACGTAGTTACCCGCTGGTGTGCCCCTTCCGTGGGAGCTTGGTGACGGCCCGTGAGCACATTTCGGGCGCACGGTGGACACGGAAGCGAGAACCGTCACAGTGCGGTCTCCGTACCACCGAGCCGGTTTCCCCGGGTGGGGCGAGGTCCTTAGTGTGAACCCGTCAATACCATTGCGGGGAAACGTGAATCAGATGCAGGGCCTGCTCCTCGCCGGCCGCTACCGTCTCGTCGATTCCATCGGCAGCGGCGGGATGGGCCGGGTGTGGCGGGCGCACGACGAGGTACTGCACCGAGCCGTCGCGATCAAGGAGCTGACGGCGGCGCTGTACGTCACCGAGAGCGACCGCGCGGTCCTGCTCGCCCGGACCCATGCCGAGGCGCGGGCCGCCGCACGGATCAACCACTCCGCCGTCGTCACGGTGCACGACGTCCTGGAGCACGACAACCGGCCCTGGATCGTCATGGAGCTGGTCGAGGGCGACTCGCTGGCGGACGCGATCAGGGACCGCGGCAGCATCGAACCGGCCGAGGCCGCGCGCATCGGGCTGTGGACGCTGCGCGCCCTGCGCGCCGCGCACACCGCCGGAGTGCTGCACCGTGACGTGAAACCGGGCAACGTCCTGCTCGCCGCGGACGGGCGCGTACTGCTCACGGACTTCGGGATCGCGCAGGTCGAGGGCGACTCGACGATCACGCGCACCGGCGAGATCGTGGGCTCCGTCGACTTCCTCGCACCGGAGCGGGTGCGCGGGGGCGACCCCGGGCCCGCCTCCGACCTGTGGGCCCTCGGCGCCACGCTGTACACGGCGGTGGAGGGCACCTCGCCGTTCCGCCGGACCTCGCCGCTGACCACCATGCAGGCGGTGGTCGACGAGGAGCCCGCCGCGCCGCGCTCCGCGGGCGCGCTGGAGCCGGTGATCAGGGCGCTGCTGTGCAAGGACCCCGCGCAGCGGCCCACTCCGGAGCAGGCGGAGCAGATGCTCGCCGAGGCCGCGGAGGGCAGACGGTCCCGCGACGCCCAGGCGTTCGTGGCGACGCAGCATGTGTCGTCCCAGGTAGGAACCGGACCTGTGGCGGCGGGACATGGTGCTACGGCACATGGCGCGGCGGCACATGGGCGTGCGGACCATGGCGGCGCGGGGCTCGCGGAGGCTGCCCACACGGGCAGCGACCACATGGGCACCGCCCACATGGCCACCGACCACACAGGCGTCGCCCACATGGGCGCCAACCCCACTCTGCCGCAGCAGTACGTCGGCCCCGACGCGCTCGGGGCGACCACCCATGTGCCGGGCCGGCCGCCCGGTCAGGGCGACGCCTACGGCGTCCCCGCGGCCGGAGCACCGAAGAAGCGTCACCGCGGCCGGGTACTCGCCCTGGTCGTGGTGCTGGCCATGCTCGTCGGCGGTGGCGGCGCGCTGGCCGCGCACTATCTCACCGGCGCCACGGGACGGAAGGGCACCTCGGCCGGTACGGACGGCACGGAGCAGTCCGGCGCGGTCCCCGACGATTGGATCCGCGTCCAGGACGTCGAAGGGTTCAGCCTCGCCCTGCCCAAGGGCTGGAAACGGCAGGCCAACGGCAGCCAGGTCGACTACACGCCCGACGGCGGCGAGCACTTCGTACGCATCGGCGTGGACGACTCGCCGGACTTCGACAACGCGTACACGCACCAGAAGGATCTGGAGCAGCAACTGATGAAGCTCCAGAACTACAAGCGGATCACGCTCCAGCCCAACACCTACCGCGACTGCCAGGGCTCCCTGTGGGACTTCACCTGGAACGCGCTGGCCTCGCAGTCGGCGTTCCCCGGCCAGCGCCGGGCGATCGAGCAGACCTACACCAGCCGGGACGGCGTCGAGTACGCGATCTACATGTCCGCGCCCGCGGACGACTGGGACACCGCGCGCGAGCAGTTCGACGCGGTGCTGAGGGGCTGGCGGCCCGAGGGCGAGTAGCCCTGGGTGGAAGCGTGGCTCGCGTCACGGGTCTGTGACCGGTGTCCGACGGGGGTGGATGGCCGGGCAGTCGGCGCGATATGCATGCTTCATGAGCAGCAACGGGGGAGCCCCTCACGGGGCGGACGAGCCGACGAGTTACGGACTTCAGCCGCCGCGTCCGGGCGGCGGACCGGCGCCGCGGCAGCCCGCTGCCCCCGCCGGGCAGCCCGGACACCCTGCGCACCCCGGCCGGCCTGAGCCTTCCGGACACCCCGGCCGGCCCGGAGTGCCCCACCCCGACAACCCGTACGTCACCCCGACCCGCGTCGTCCCGGAGCAGCCGACGGCTCAGCCGCACCACCCGGCTCAGCCGCACCACCCGGCTCAGCCGCACCCGCCCGTCCAGGACCCGGGCGCCGGGCGGCTCATCGCGGGCCGCTACCGGCTGCTGGCCAGGCTCGGGCACGGCGGCATGGGCACCGTATGGCGGGCCCAGGACGAGACCGTGGACCGCGAGGTCGCCGTCAAGGAGCCCCGCGTTCCGGACCACCTCCCCGAGCACGAACGCGCCACCGCCTTCGAGCGGATGCGCCGCGAGGCCCGCGCCGCGGCCCGGCTCGACCACCCGGCCGTCGTGAACGTGCACGACGTAGCGGTGGTGGACGGCCGGCCGTGGATCGTGATGGAGCTGGTGCGGGGCCGTTCGCTGGGCGCCGTGCTCCAGGAGGGCACGCTCGGTGTGCGGGACGCGGCGCGGGTCGGCCTCGAAGTGCTCGGCGCCCTGGAGGCCGCGCACGCGGCGGGCATCCTGCACCGCGACGTCAAGCCGGACAACGTGCTGCTCGGCCGGCACGACCGGGTCGTCCTCACCGACTTCGGCATCGCGCAGATCGAGGGCGAGACGAACCTGACGGACACGGGCGGGTTCGTCGGCTCGCCCGAGTACATCGCCCCGGAGCGGGTCCTCGGCCAGCGCCCGGGACCGGCCTCCGACCTCTGGTCGCTGGGCGTCGTCCTGTACGCGGCCACCGAGGGCGTCTCGCCCTTCCGGCGCAGCAACACCCCCGCGACCCTTCAGTCCGTGCTGAACGCCACGCCCGCGGCACCCGCCTCGGCGAAGGGGCCGCTCGCCGAGGCGATCAACGGCCTGCTCCAGAAGGACCCGGCCCGGCGCCCCGGCGCGGCCGAGGTCCGGCGGCTCCTCGAAGAGGCCGTGAAGCCGCCGCCGGAGACGCAGATCGTGCAGCTCGCGGGCCCCGTCGGCCAGGGCGTCCGCCTCGGCCGCAAGGCGTGGCTCGGTCTGGCCGCCGGTCTCGTCGCGGTGGCGGTGGCGGTGGCCCTGGTGCTCGCCGATCCGTTCGCGGGCACGCTGCCGGACGGCTGGAAGCAGCGGCACGAGAAGGCGCTGGGCGTGACGCTGGGGGTGCCGGCGGACTACAAGGCGGGCCGCCCGGACGACGACGACACCGACAAGAACTGGGTGACGTACAGCGACGCGAGCGGGGCCGTCTGGATCGGGCTGAACCTGTCCAGGAAGTCCGATGACTCCGGACGCAGCATCAAGGACTCGGCCGCGGCCCAGATGTACGCCGACGACGGTGAGTTCAAGGAGAGCGGCGAGTACGCCCTGAGCATGCCCGAGGGACCGGAGACGGCCACGCGGGAGACCACGTACCAGGGCCAGAAGGCCGCCGAGAACACGGTCGCGTACACGACCACCGACAGCAGCAACCCGCGTCCGCGGGAGGTGCGGATCTTCTACTACAAGACCTCCGCCGGGGACATGTACAAGCTCACGATCAGCTACCCGGGCAAGGGCGACTTCACGGGGCGGGGGCGGGAGGTCGCGGACGCGGCGATCGCCAATCTGGACATCGACACGCTCTGACGGGTTTGCAGGCTCTGGCGGCAAACAATGCCCTGATCAGGACGTTTGTTGCCAGCGATCACTGGCGTCGTGTGAGCAGTCGGTGAAACCCCGTTACCGACGGGTACCCAAAGTGTCCGGGCGGGCATACCCTGCGGCTCATGACGGACTCGAAGGCCCCGGAACAGGCCGCCCCGGCAACGGCCACGGCCACGGCCACGGAAACGACCGGTGACGCCCCGGCGGGCGGCAAGACCGGCACCAACCCCCTGGCGCCCTCCCCGCAGGGTGCCCGTACCGCCGCCGACGTCGTCACGCCCGAGCTGGTCGCCCAGCTCACCAAGGGCGTCGTCGGATCCGGCCGGACCGCCAACCACACGCCGCTCACCGGCGAGAAGCTGGCGGACCTGCCCGAGTCCACGCCCGAGGACGTACTGAAGGCGTTCGACCGGGCCCGCGCCGGGCAGGTCGCCTGGGCGCTGACCCCGGTGCGGCAGCGCGCCGCCGTCCTGCTGCGCTTCCACGACCTGGTGCTCGCCCGGCAGGCCGAGGTCCTCGACCTGATACAGCTGGAGACCGGCAAGGCGCGGCTGCACGCGCACGAGGAGGTGCAGGCCGTCGCGGTCGCCGCCCGGCACTACGGCCGCAAGGCCCCCGCCTATCTGCGGCCCAAGCGGCACACCGGCGCCGTACCGACCCTGACCAAGGTCACCGAGCTGCGCCACCCGCGCGGCGTCATAGGCCAGATAGCGCCCTGGAACTACCCGCTGGAGCTGTCCGTGGGCGACGCGCTGCCCGCCTTCGTCGCGGGCAACGCCGTGGTGATGAAGCCCGACACCGAGACCTGCCTGACCGCGCTGTGGGCGCGCGACCTGCTCGTCGAGGCCGGGCTGCCCGCCGAGGTCTTCCAGGTCGTCATCGGGGACGGACCGGTCGTCGGACCCGAGATCGTCAAGTACGCCGACTACGTCTCCTTCACCGGCTCCACCCGCACCGGGCGCGAGGTCGCGCAGGGCGCGGCGGCCCGCCTGGTCGGGGTGTCCCTCGAACTCGGCGGCAAGAACGCCATGCTGGTCCTTCAGGACGCCGACCTCGACAAGGCCGCCGCCGGCGCCGTACGGGCCTGCTTCTCCTCCGCGGGCCAGCTCTGCATCTCCATAGAGCGGCTGTACGTCCACGAGTCGGTCGCCGACGCGTTCCTGGAGCGCTTCGCCGCCCGCACGAAGGCGATGCGGCTCGGCACGTCGCTCTCCTACGGCGCAGACATGGGCTCGCTGGTCGGCGAGCGGCAGCTCGACACCGTCACGCGGCACGTCGCGGAGGCGGTCGCCAAGGGCGCCGAGGTCGTCGCGGGCGGCACCGCCCGGCCCGACATAGGCCCCTACTTCTACGAGCCCACCATCCTCGACGGCGTCGAGGCCCCGATGGCGGTCTGCACCGAGGAGACCTTCGGACCCGTGGTCTCGATCTACCGCTTCAGGACCGAGGACGAGGCGATAGAGCAGGCCAACTCCACGTCGTACGGGCTGAACGCGTCGGTCTGGACGAAGGACGGGCGGCGCGGCCGTGCCGTCGCGGGCCGGCTGCGCAGCGGCACCGTCAACGTCAACGAGGGCTACGCCTCCGCGTACGGCAGTGTGCAGTCGCCGATGGGCGGCATGAAGGACTCCGGGCTCGGCCGCCGCCACGGCTCGGAGGGCATCCTCAAGTACACCGAGGCGCAGACCGTCGCCCAGCAGCGGCTGCTGCCCATGGCCCCGTCCTTCGGCATGGACGACGAGAAGTACGCGGCCTTCATGAGCCGCAGCCTGCGCGCGATGAAGGCGCTGCGCCTGCGCTAGCCGCCCGTCCAACGCCCCATATCGCCCGCCCGCACCCGTTCTCGACGAGGAGAGCACGTGTCACAGGAGAACACTGCCCAGAGCCATGACGACGACCACGGCTACGACTACGACGTCGTCGTGGTCGGTTCCGGCTTCGGCGGCTCCGTCACCGCCCTGCGGCTGACCGAGAAGGGTTACCGCGTGGGCGTGCTGGAGGCCGGCCGCCGCTTCACCCGGGAGTCGCTGCCCAAGAACTCCTGGGACGTGAAGAACTACCTGTGGGCGCCGAAGCTCGGCATGTACGGCATCCAGCGCATCCATCTGCTGGGCAACGTGATGGTGCTGGCCGGCGCGGGCGTCGGCGGCGGTTCGCTCAACTACGCCAACACCCTCTACGTACCGCCGAAGCCGTTCTTCGAGGACCCGCAGTGGAAGGACATCACGGACTGGCAGGAGGAGCTGGCGCCGTACTACGACCAGGCCCGGCGCATGCTGGGGGTGCGGCTCAACCCGACGATGACCCCCTCCGACGTCCATCTCAAGGCGGCCGCCGAGCGGATGGGCGTGGGGGACACCTTCCACCTCGCGCCGGTCGGCGTCTTCTTCGGGGACGGCGAGGACGCCGACGGCGGCGCGCGGGCGAAGCCCGGGGGCGAGGTCGCCGACCCCTACTTCGGCGGCGCGGGCCCGTCCCGCAAGGCGTGCAGCGAGTGCGGCGAGTGCATGACGGGCTGCCGCCACGGCGCGAAGAACACCCTCAACGAGAACTACCTCTACCTCGCCGAGAAGGCCGGCGCCGTCGTCCACCCGATGACGAGCGTGGTGTCCGTGACGGACGACTCGCGCGGCGGGTACGCCGTGCGGACGCTGCCCACCGACGACCGCCGCAAGGACCGCGGCCGTACGTTCACGGCGCGCCGCGTCGTCCTCGCGGCCGGCACCTACGGCACCCAGACCCTGCTGCACCGGATGAGGGCGGGCGGCCAGCTCCCGTATCTCTCGGAGAGGCTGGGCGAGCTGACCCGGACCAACTCCGAGGCGCTGGTGGGCGCGCAGACCGACGACCGCCGCTACCGCAAGGCGCACGGCACCAGGGCCGACTTCACCCGCGGGGTCGCCATCACCTCGTCCGTCCACCCGGACGCCAGCACGCACATCGAACCCGTCCGCTACGGCAAGGGCTCGAACGCGATGGGCAGCCTGTCCATCCTCCAGGTCCCGTACGCGGAGCGCTCGTCGCGCGTCCTCGGCTGGCTGGTCAACGCGGCCAGGCACCCGCTGATGATGGCCCGTTCGGTCTCCAACCGCCGCTGGTCCGAGCGGACCATCATCGGCCTGGTGATGCAGTCGCTCGACAACTCCCTGACCACCCACCTCAAGCCGTCGGGCGTGGGCAAGGGCCTGCTGACCGCGCGCCAGGGCCACGGCGCCCCCAACCCCAAGCAGATCAAGGCCGCCTCGGAGGCCGCCTCCGCGATCGCCGAGGAGATCAACGGCTTCCCCGGCAGCAATGTCGGCGAGCTGATGGGGACGCCGCTCACCGCGCACTTCCTCGGCGGCTGCCCGATCGGCGACAGCCGCGACACGGGCGTCATCGACCCGTACCACCGGCTGTACGGCCACCCCGGGATCTCCGTCGTGGACGGCTCCGCCGTCTCCGCCAACCTCGGCGTCAACCCGTCGCTCACCATCACCGCGCAGGCCGAGCGCGCGATGTCGTACTGGCCCAACAAGGGCGAGGCCGACCCGCGTCCGGCGCAGGGAGCGGCGTACGAGCGCCTCGAGCCGGTGGAGCCGCGCGAACCGGCCGTCCCCGCCGACGCCTTCGGCGCGCTGAAGCTCCCGTTCCTCGGGATGCCGGCGGTGCCGCCGAAGCAGTGACGGGCGGGAGCGACTTCTGTCGCACGGCAAGCGGGAGTGACTCCTGTCGCACGACGACCGGGAGTGGCTCCTGTCGTACGACGACCGGGAGTGACATCTGTCGCACCACAAGAAGAAGGACCTGTGCCCCCCTCCGAGCCCAGGTCCTTCTTCTGTGTGCGAGGCGATGACGCCTCTGAACGGCCCGCCTCAAGAGGCGGCGCCCGTCTTACGCGGCGGCGTCACCGGTCTTGCGGCGGCGCACCACGAACACGGCACCGGCACCGGCGACGACGGCGATACCGCCGACGAGGCCGATCATCGGCAGCGCGGACGAGGAACCGGTCTCGGCGAGGCTGCCGGTGGCCGGGATGTCGTTGGCGCCGCCCTGGGGCTGCTTGCCGCCGGACGGCTTGTCACCCTTGCCCGGCTTGGCCTCGCCCGGGTTCTCGTTGCTGCTGCCCGGCTTGAGGACGGTGAAGTCGAAGTACGCGAACGCGCTGTGCACGCAGTTGGCGTCCTGGTCCACGTAACCGCCGAGGCCGATCGAGTAGCCGTCGCCCACCGGAGCCTTGGCGCCGATGTTGACGCGCAGCTTGATGTCGACGGTCTCCTTGGCGCCCAGCGTGGTCTCGCCGTAGTAGAAGCCGTTGCCGACCTCGTCGGCGATCGACTCCCACTTCTTGGTCGCCGGGTTGAAGTACTCGAGCTGGGCGTAGGTGGACAGCCAGTCCTTCTCGTTGTCGCTCACCGAGTCGTTGTCGACGAGCATCAGCCACTGGACCTGGCCGAGGTCCTCGTCGCTGTGGTTGGCGGCGCTCAGCGTGAAGTTGTGCCAGCCGCTGCCCGCGACGATCTTGCCCGGCAGACCCGAGACGTCCAGGGACAGCGCGGAGTCGACGTCCTCGCCGTTCTCGTCGACGGGGCACTCGCTCGGCTCCTCGGTCGGCGTGGCGGAGGCCGGGGCCGAGGTGGACGCGCTGGCGGAGGGGCTGGTGCTGGCCGAGTCCGACGGCGAGGCCGACTCGGTGCTCTCGGCGGGCGGGGTGCTCTCCGGCGCAGACGGGCTCTCGGACGTGGACGGCGTCGTCTCGGGCGTGGAGGTCGCCGACGACTCGGTGGAAGTGGGCGGCTCCTCGGCGAAGGCGGCAGGCGCCGAGAGCAGCGCCAGAGGAGACACGACGGCCGTCGCGGCCGCAAGGGCCATGGCGCGGCGAAGCTTCATGAAGACCTCGGGAAGTCCGGCGTACCGCAGCGACGCAGCACGCGAAGGTAACGGGAGGCCTCCGCGGTGGGGCGCGGGTGTGGCCGTTGATTCAGCAGGTGTGACCGGTAGCGGATGTAAAGGGTTGTACGCGTCTTTACAAAAAACTCATGTGGGCTGAGTCACATGCCGTCACCAGCGGCTGTACCTTGTGGACTTCCTAAAGAGACAGTAAAAAGGGCGGCTCGTAAACATTGCGAAGGTGGGGAAAGTGAAGTCAAAGGTGTCGCGGGGCGCGGTGGCTGTAGCGGTCGTGGCCGCGCTCGGATTCACCGCGGCGTGCGGGGGAAGCGACGACAAGGGCGGGGAGTCGAAGAAGTCGCCCACCAAGGAGTCCACCCAGGGGACGGACGGCGCGAAGAACGGCGGTGCCTCGAAGGCCGCCGCGCCGCTGACCAAGGCGGAGCTCGACAAGGCCGCCCTCGCGGACGGCGAGGTCGACAAGTACAAGGTCGAGAAGACGCCGGCCTCGGACCTCCTGCTCGCCTCCGTGCCCGCGTCCCCGGCCGCCTGTCAGCCGATCGCCGACATGTTCCTCTTCAGCACCGACCCCACGGCGAGCGCCGGTGCCGGCCGCACGCTGAACGCCGAGAACGCGCTCGACGCCTCCGTCACGTCCCTCGCGCTGTTCTCGTACGCGTCGGGCGGTGCCGAGGAGGTGCTGTCCGGGCTGCGCACGGCGACCGGCAAGTGCACCGCCTACGAGCACACCGGCTACAAGTACGAGGACGTCAAGGCGCTGAAGGACCCGGGTCTCGGCGACGAGTCCGTGTCGTACCGGCTCCTCGCCACGATCGAGGGGGCGGCCGTGCCCGCGACGTACACCGTGGTGCGCGTCGGCTCCGTCGTCGTCTCCTTCTCCTCGATGGACATGCTGGAGAAGGACGTGGTCGAGATCCCGAAGAAGATCATCGACGCCCAGTTGGCGAAGGTGAAGAAGGCGACTGCCTGAGCCGGCGGGCCGGCCCTCACCAGGCGCCCGGCCGGGCGTCCGGGTGGCCGAGGCTGGTGGTACGGCGAAGGGCCCCGCTGCCGGGTCCCCGATTCCTGCCCGGTCCTGCCGGAGGAATCGGGGAGAGGGGGGCCGCGGGGCCCTTCTTCGTCAGCACCGACGTCAGGGCAGCGACGGTGCCTGGGAGGCGGCGCCGGGGGGTGCGCCGCTCGGTTCGGGTCGGCCGCCGGTCGTGCGCCCCGGCGCGCAGGGGCGCACGCGTGGTCTCGACCTTTGGCAGTCGGTTCGCGCGGACCGGCGCTGACCGGTTGCGGCGAGCCGTACATCTCTCATGCTGTTGTCTGCGACGGGACGTGGAGCCCTGAGGGGCTGTTCTCGCATCGTGCTGGATGGTCCGCGGCCTTCGCAACCGTCTCGACCACTCTGGGACAATTCCGCCGACCGGCCCCGGGCGTCCCCGGGGCCGACCGTTCAATGGAGTGACCGGGCTGCTGTCCCCTGCCGTCCGGTCACCACGCCGGGACGAGGTCCCACGACGCACGGCATGGCCGTCACGTCTCATCGCCCCGGCGGAGCCACGCGTGGTTCTTTCGGGCCCGCCCCTGGCTGGCACGGACACCGGGACCAACGAAGCCCGCGTCGCACCGGTCACGCGCCGTACGGGTGAGACGGCGTACGAACGTAGGTGCAGCGGACGTGCGGCCGCGGGCCGACGACGGCCCCGCGACGGCCCGGCCGGGTCCGGTAAGTCATCCGGCGTTCGTCCGGTGTGCCGGACGCGGCCCCGGCACAGTCAGACGCGGCCCCGGCACAGCTCCAGCAGGGTCATCGCCAGGGCCGTGCCGGGCCTTCCGAGCGCCTCGCGGTAGTGGCCGAGGACCTCCATCTCGCGCGAGAGGTTCACCCGGCGGCCGCCGGAGGCGATCCGGGCCTCCTGGATCACCGCCGAGACGGCCATCCGTTCCTGGACGAGACCGATGATCCGGTCGTCGAGGGCGTCGATGCGTTCGCGGGCGCCGGTGATCACGCCCGCGGCCTCGTCGGTCCGCGCGCCGGTCGTGTCGAGTACGTCGGCCATGGTGGGGCTCCTCGGTGGAAGGGGTGCCCCGGAACGGCAAGGTCCGGAAACGGCAGGCGCCCCGGGCCTTGTCGGCCCGGGGCGCCTGGGAAGTCGCTTGTCAGTTGCTCAAGCAGGACGACCATGGCAGCCGGCGGGCCGGTTGCCATAGGTAAACGCGAAGGTCGTCGCGTAGGTCGGGTGCGTGAGCATGGCAGCAGTATGCCCACACGCCTGCCGGACGCCAAGCCGGTTCGGATGCTGAGACCCCGGCCGGGGGGAGCGGGACCGGGACCCGGGGTCGGGGCCGCACCCGAGCCGGGACCGGACCGGAGTCGGAACGGGCGCCGTGACGTGTCCCCGGGCCGACCCGATCCGCCCCGGCCCGGAGCAGGCCGGGGCGGGTGCCGTGACGTCTCCCCGGCCCGGGGCGGGCCCCTGCGGGCGCTCGTAGGCGAGCCCCACCTGAGCCCCGGTAGACTCGGAAGTACCCACCCCTTTTGCCCACCGCCGGAAGGCAGACCGTGCCAGAAGCGTCCCCCGCCGCCACCGACACCGTCCTGGTCGTCGACTTCGGTGCGCAGTACGCCCAGCTCATCGCCCGTCGCGTTCGCGAGGCCCGGGTCTACAGCGAGATCGTGCCGAGCACCATGCCGGTCGAGGAGATGCTCGCCAAGAACCCGGCGGCGATCATCCTCTCCGGCGGTCCCTCGTCGGTGTACGCGGAGGGCGCCCCGCGCCTGGACCGCTCGATCTTCGAGGCGGGCGTCCCCGTCTTCGGCATGTGCTACGGCTTCCAGCTCATGGCCGAGAGCCTCGGCGGCACGGTCGACAACACCGGCGCGCGTGAGTACGGCCGTACGCCGCTGCACGTCAGCAAGTCCGGTTCCACCCTCTTCGAGGGCACCCCGGACGAGCAGTCGGTCTGGATGTCGCACGGCGACGCCTGCTCCGCCGCCCCCGAGGGCTTCACCGTCACGGCCTCCACGGAGGTCGTCCCGGTCGCCGCCTTCGAGAACGACGAGAAGAAGCTCTACGGCGTCCAGTACCACCCGGAAGTCATGCACTCGACGCACGGGCAGCAGATCATGGAGCACTTCCTCTACCGGGGTGCCGGGCTCCGCCCGGACTGGACCACCGGCAACGTGATCGAGGAGCAGGTCGCGGCCATCCGCGAGCAGGTCGGCGACAAGCGCGCCATCTGCGGGCTCTCCGGCGGCGTGGACTCCGCCGTCGCCGCCGCCCTCGTACAGAAGGCCATCGGCTCCCAGCTCACCTGCGTGTACGTCGATCACGGTCTGATGCGCAAGGGCGAGACAGAGCAGGTCGAGAAGGACTTCGTGGCGGCCACCGGCGTGCAGCTCAAGGTCGTCGACGCGGAGGAGCGCTTCCTCACCGCCCTCAAGGGGGTCTCCGACCCCGAGGAGAAGCGGAAGATCATCGGCCGGGAGTTCATCCGGGTCTTCGAGCAGGCCCAGGCCGAGATCGTCGCGGACGCGGGTCCCGAGGTCGCCTTCCTGGTCCAGGGCACGCTCTACCCGGACGTGGTCGAGTCCGGCGGCGGCACCGGCACGGCCAACATCAAGTCCCACCACAACGTGGGCGGCCTCCCCGAGGACCTCGAGTTCCAGCTCGTCGAACCGCTGCGCAAGCTCTTCAAGGACGAGGTCCGGATGGTCGGCCAGGAGCTCGGCCTGCCGGACGAGATCGTCCAGCGCCAGCCCTTCCCGGGTCCAGGGCTCGGCATCCGGATCGTCGGCGAGGTCACCAAGGAGCGGCTCGACCTGCTGCGCGAGGCCGACGCCATCGCCCGCGAGGAGCTGACGGCGGCCGGTCTCGACCGCGACATCTGGCAGTGCCCGGTGGTCCTGCTCGCGGACGTCCGCTCCGTCGGCGTCCAGGGCGACGGCCGGACCTACGGCCACCCGATCGTGCTGCGGCCCGTCTCCTCCGAGGACGCCATGACCGCCGACTGGTCGCGGCTGCCGTACGAGGTGCTGGCGAAGATCTCCACCCGGATCACGAACGAGGTCAAGGACGTCAACCGCGTCGTGCTCGACGTGACGAGCAAGCCGCCGGGCACCATCGAGTGGGAGTGACCCACAGGACCCGCGGCTGATTCACAGCTGATGAGGAGGGCCCCCGTCCGGTACCGGACGGGGGCCCTCCTCATCAGTTTCAGGTGCGCTTGAGCGTGCGCACGGGCCCGCCCGGCCGCCACACCTGCACCACCAGGTACGTGTCGTCCTCCACGTAGGTCCGGGCGACCTCGGTCAGTTCGGTGCGGAAGAGGTGGAAGGCGTCCGGGTCCGGCGGCCGTACGGTGTCTGCGTAGCGGCGTACCTCCTCGGGGTCGTGGACCTCAACGGCCCGCCCGGTGACGCGGATGTCGCCGCCGTCGGGCGGCCGCGCCGTCGGTCCCGGGTTCGCCTGGAGCGCGAAACGCGGATCGCGGCGCAGGTCCGCCGCCTTGCGGGAGCCCGGCATCATGCCCAGCCACAGTTGGCCGCGGAGGAAGCGGACCTCCAGACCGCTGGTCCGCGGCGAGCCGTCCTCGCGAAGGGTGGCCAGGACGTGGTGCGTGAAGCCGCCGAAGCGCGCCTCGGCGAGCGCGGCGAACTCCGGTTCGGCGGCGGCGAAGGCGGCCCAGTCCGTGCCGTTGCTGCTGTCCATCCCCGCAGTGTGGCGGCGAATCCGGACATCTGCTGTCGGGTATCAGGACACGTGAGATCGGGCATCCGGACACGTGCGATCGGGCATCCGGACACGTGCGATCGGGCATCCGGACACGTGCGATCGCGCATCCGGACACGTGTGATCGCGCATCCGGACATGTGAGATCGCGCATCCGTCGGGCAACGGCCGTGAGGTGTCCTGACGTTCGTGGTGTACGGAGTCCGTCGCGCGGTACCCGGGTAACGGTTGTGCACTCTCTTCCCCGGCTTCCCCGGACGGCCCTGTTCTCCTGTGCTGACCGCGGGTAACTTCCGCTCGTACCGTCCACGCCAGTGCTGGAGGACATATGCACGGGCCCAAGTCGCCCCTGCCCCTGCCGACCGACCGGCTGCGGTTCGCGATGCCGCCCCGGTACGAGTCGCTGGACGACGAGCGGCAGCACCGCAAGGAGCGGCTCGCGGGCGCGCTGCGCCTCTTTGGGCGGTACGGCTTCGAGGACGGCGTCTCCGGGCACATCACGGCGCGCGACCCGGAGTACAGCGACTGCTTCTGGGTCAACCCGTTCGGCATGCCGTTCAAGCACGTCACGGTGAGCGATCTCGTCCTCGCCAACCAGGACGGCCAGGTCATCCAGGGCGAATACCACGTCAACCAGGCCGCGTTCACCGTGCACGCCCAAGTCCACGCCGCCCGCCCCGACGTCGTGGCCGTCGCCCACTGCCACTCCGTGCACGGCCGCGCGCTGGCCGCCCTCGGCGACCTCCTCGACCCCATCACCCAGGAGTCCTGCGCCTTCTACGAGGACCACGCCCTCTACGACACCTACACCGGCGTCGCCGTCGACGCCGAGGAGGGCCGCCGGATAGCCGCCGCGCTCGGCAGCCGCAAGGCGCTCGTCCTGCGCAATCACGGGCTGCTCACCGTCGGCGACTCGGTGGACGCGGCGGCCTGGTGGTTCCTGTCGATGGAACGGTCCTGCCAGGTGCAGCTCACCGCGCGCGCCGCGGGCCGCCCGGTCCTCATCGACCACAGACAGGCGGTCGCCACCCGCGAACAGCTCGGCGGCGACCTGGTCGCCTGGATCAACTACCAGCCCCTGTGGCAGGACATCAGCCGCAGCGAGCCGGACCTGCTGAGCTGAGGGCCGTTCGGCTCCGGTGCGGCTGGAGTCATTCTGCTTCGGGGTGGCTGGAGTCATTCCGTTTGGGGTGGCTGGGGCGGTGTCGGAAGCCGGTGTCAGAAGCCGCGCAGGATCGTCGCCTTCGTCGCCGCGAACTCCTCGTCCGTGAGCACCCCCGCGCGGTGCAGCTCGCCCAGCTCCCGCAACCGGCGCAGCAGTACGTCGTGATGGTCGGCCGGCGGCGGCACGGCAGCGGCGAGCCGGGGCAGGTCGGCCTGTCCGGCGCAGTCCGTGTAGTCGCCCACGCGGGCGGAGGGGTGCGGCAGCCGCGCCGTCACCGCGGACGCGACGAGCGCGGTGAGCAGATCGCGGCGGGCGTTGCCCCACAGATCGAGCGCGTACGGGTCCTTCTCCGGCGGCAGTTTGGAGAACACCGTCTCCCTGGTCACGAAGCGCAGGAAACCGTCCTCGTAACCGGAGTTGGGCAGCCATTCCACCTGGATGACGTCGCCGACCGCGATGATCCGCGGGCCGGTGGCGCGCTTGACCCGGTCCGAGGTGTCCGCCCAGTCGATACGCACCCGGGCGCCGTCGAAGGAGACCGTGCCGTCGCTGGAACGGACCGACACCGGGACCGGCGGCCCCTGAAGGAGGTAGGTCTTGGCCGGCTCCTTCGGTATCTGCTCGAGGAGCAGCGCCTGCCGGATCTCCTCCGCGACGTACTCGGCGACCCCGGAACGGTCGATGTCCACGGCCAGCCGGTAGGGGTCCGCCGTCTCCGGCAGCCGCCCGCCGGTCGCCTGGAGCAGCGGGTCCGCGCCCTCGCGGAGTCTGAGGCGGAGCCGGCCGCGCTTGCGTTCCGGTTCGAAGACGATGCCCGCGACCGCCTCCAGCGGCACGGAGATCTCTCCGTACGTCTGCCGGAACAGCGGCACGGTGCGGTGGAGCCCCGGCGTGATGCGGACCGTGCTGCCGTCGAAGGCCCAGGTCCCGTCCCGCTGGATGATCTCGGCCATACGGAAATTCTCGCAGCCGGGTCAACACGGAGTCCGGCGATTCACCCGTGCTGACCAGACCTGCCGAACGCGCGCCGTGTTCCGTACGGCACAATGCGCTGTCATCACGGGGCAGTTGTACGGCAGTCAGACGTACGGAAAGTCCGGCCGCGGCATTCCTGCTCGGGGAACTCCGCGAGACCGGCGCTCGACCTGCACTCGACCTGCGCTGACCTGTGTGAACCACTCGGATCGATGACATCTCTGGACACCTCTGGTGAGGAAGGCGGCAGCGGGCGTGGCGGTGCAGGAGGCGAGACACGGCGCGGAGCGCGGTGGCGGGCGCGATGCCGGGTCGGGCGCCGGGTCCGGCCGGGGCGCACACGGGGGCGGCTGCACGTGCGGGGACTGCCCGCACGGCGCGCGCGAAGGACACCGGCGCGCGGTCGCCGCCTTCCTCGCCCAGCGCGAGGAGTTCGCGTCCGGGCAGGGGCTGCCCGCCGCGGTCGCCCACTCCGCGTCCGCGTCCCGGCAGTGGGTCTCGGACGAACTCACCCAGTCCGCCGACCTGGTCGCCGAGCGCGGACGCCTCGAGGGCGAGGCGTGGCTCGCACGGCTGTGGCGCCGCACCGCGTACACCGTGTGGGCAGCGGTCGGACTGCTCCTGCTCGTCGAGACGCTCACCGCGATCGGCGCGGGCTGGAGTGCCGCACGGACCGCGGGCCTGCTCGCGGCGGTCGCCGTGGGCGCGCTGCTGACCGTGGCCGGCTACTTCCACCGGGCCCGCGGCGGCGCCCTCGCCCCGGTCATCGGCGAGGACAACCGGCTCTCCACCTCCCGCGCCGTGGCGGCGAGCTGGGTCCTCCTCGCCGCCTTCTCGGTCCTGGTCCTCGTCGGGCAGCTCGCCGCGGCCTCCGGCCACGGCGAACGCGACCGGCTCATCTCGGGCCTCGAACTCGCCCGGGGCGCGGGCGTCGTGACCGTCGTCGCCACGGTCTGCGCCATCGCCGTACTGGTACGGCGGGTCGTCGGACTGCGCGTGCTCGGCCAGCGGCTCCAGAAGGTCCGCGCCGACCGGCCGCGCGCCGCCGACCTGCTCACCGACGACTCGGGACGAGGCAGCTTCGCCGACATCCAGTACGTCGTCGTCTGCGCCGTCGCGATCGTCTTCGCCGCCGTACGGCTGGCCCGGCGGCCGGAGCAGCTTCCCGACCTCCCCTGGGGACTGGCCCTGCTCGTCCTCGTCTCCGCCGTCACCTACTTCGCCGGCAAGTACTCCGAGGGCGGCCGGCCGGTCATCCTCTCCGTCGTCCGCGCCCGCGAGGCCGGCGACCTCGACGCACCCATCCGCACCGGCGACGACATCGAGATCCGCGGTGCCGGGTTCGTGCCCCCGGGCGCCCAGACCGCCGACCGGCTCTCCCGCATGGTCGTCCGCATCGGCACCGTCCATGTCCACGTCCCGCTCGTCCCCGTCCCGGGCGGCTTCAGCAACCCGACCGACGCCGTACTGACCGTGCCGGTACCGGTGGACGTCGAACCCGGACGCGTGGAGGTCCAGGTCGTCACCGCCGCGGGCCTCGAAACCAATCGCTGCACCATCGACGTGGTGGAGTGACCCACCGGGACCGGTCAGGCGGGCGGTGGTTCCGCGCCATGGTGTCCGGTGCGGACAACCCCGTGGCCCATAGCGTGAGCGCGAAGACCTCTTCGTACGTATCGTCTGTTGAGGGGTCAACGGCACAGTGGGCGAGAGGCGGGCACAGGCGATGACTCACGGCGTACGGTCGAACACCCACGGCACCTACCTCGACGGCGACCGCGACTGGCGGGAGACCGCCACCCGGTACGCCCTGCTGCCCTTGCGTGTCTTCCTGGGCATCACCTTCATCTACGCCGGTCTGGACAAGCTCACCGACAGTGCCTTCCTCAAGGACGCCGGATCGGGGTCGATCGGCGACATGATGCGGTCGGTGCGCGACTCGTCCGCGATCCCCGCGCTGGTCGACATGGCCCTGAAGAACCCGGTCGGCTTCGGCTACGCCATCGCCCTCGGCGAGCTGGCCGTCGGCATCGGCACCCTGCTCGGACTGCTCGCCCGCCTCGCCGCGCTCGGCGGTGCGCTGATCTCCCTCAGTCTCTGGCTGACCGTGAGCTGGGCCTCCGATCCCTATTACTACGGCAACGACCTCGCCTACCTGATGGCCTGGCTTCCTCTCGTACTCGCCGGCGCCTCCGTCCTCTCCGTCGACGCGGCCCTGCGAACTCGGCGCCGCCGACGGACGGGCGGGTACCGCTAGGGCAGCTACTGCTGCGGGGACTGACTTCCCGGAGTTGCCGTGCTGGGCGGTGGCGCGTCCGCGGAGGTCCCGTTGTCGTGGGCGGCCTCGTTGTGATCACCGTGGGTGACGTCGCGAGGATTGATCCCGACCGTGCGCTGGCCCCTGTCCCGCGCCGCGCGGCGTGCGCGGCGTATCGCATGGGTCACGGAGGCCACCACGCCCGCCAGGCACAGGCCGCCCACGACCAGCGGTATCGCCACGAACCACTCGGCGTCCCAGGCGCCGCCCGCGTCCCCGGCGTACACCACGCCCGTGGCGAGCAGGGCGAAGCCCGCTATCAGTTTCCCCGGCTGGAACTCATGACGCAGCACGGGTCACCTCCGCTTGTCCGACGCCGACTTCGAGCTGAAGGTCGAGCGTGCCACCGTCCTTGACGCCGTTCTTGCCATCGCTTCCGCCATCGTCCTTACTGGAGCCGGAGCCGGAGCCGGAGCCGGAGCCGGAGCCGGAGCCGGAGCCGGAGCTGTCGCTGGGCTTCAGTGTGAGCCGGCGGTGCTTGCCGGGGGCCACGTCCACGTCCTTCTCGGCGTCGCCCGGCAACTGGATGTCGCCGACGCCCACTTCGATGTCCAGCCGTACCGTCGCGTCCTCGGGGACGACCACCACGAGCCGGCCCACGCCCACCTCGGCGCCCGTCGTCACCTTCTGGTCCCCGGCGAGATCGATCCGGGTGAGGTCGAGGGTGCCGACGCCCGTACCGAGGTCGTAGTGCGGCCGGACCTCGGACACCGCCGCCGGGGTCCACCGGGTGCGGACCCAGTTGGTGCTGAGGTCGTCGGGCAGTGCCGCGGAACAGGTGAGCAGACCGGCCGTGAGGACGGCCAGGAAGATCGAGCCTCCGCCGGTGCGCCCGAGGCACGCGCTGACCGCTATCCCCAGGCCGAGGACGACGAGCGCGCAGGCCAGGCCGGTCTGAGCGCTGCCGGCGACATCCGTGCCGTCCCACGTCAGGCGGGTGCCGAGGGCGCCCGCCAGCAGCGCGAGCAGGAACACCCAGCCACCTATCCAACGCGGGCCGCGCGGCCGTGGCTCGCGCGGGGCGCGTATGCCGTGGGCGGAGGTGCCGCGGGCGATGTTCACCGCTGCCGCGACATCCCGGTCCCGGGCGTCCGACGGGCCCCACAGATAGCCGGTGCCGCCCACGTGGGTGCCGTCCTTGACTATCGGGTCGCGCCACCAGGACGGATACGCGGCGGCGACGGGCGGTGCCTTGGCCTCGGGCGGTGCGTCGGCCGCCGCCTGCGCGGTCAGCGGGTCGGGGTCCGGGGCTCCGCGGTGCTGCGACCAGTAGCCCGCGCCGGCCAGGAGGAGGGAGAGGACGCCGGCGAAGACGAGCACCCCTCCGTTGTTCAGCATGGAGAGGAAGATGCCGCAGCCGATGAGGGCGAAGAGCACGGCCGCCAGCGCCTGGCCGTCGACGCGGCCGGTGAGGAGCTTGCGCACCTCGTTCTCGTCCTCGTCGTCGTACGGCACGAAGAGCCAGACGAAGCCGTAGAAGATGAGGCCGAGGCCGCCGGTCGCGGCGAGCAGCGCGAGCACGATCCGGAAGATCACCGGGTCCATCTCGCACTGCCTGCCAAGACCCGCGCACACCCCGCCCAGCACCTTCTGCCGCCGGTCGCGGCGGAATCTGCGCTGCGGCTCGGCCGCCGCGGCCCCGGGCGAGGTCGATCCGCCCCGGCCTCCGCGCTGCCGGGCCTCGTGCTCCCCGGCTCCGTGCGCCCGGGCCTCATGCGTCCCAGCTCCGTGTGCCCGGGCCTCGTGCGCGCGCGGTTCCTCACCACCGGTGGGAGGCGCGGCGTGCCGGCCACCGGCGGGAGGTGCGGCGTCCCGCGGGCCGGGGCCCGGTGGCCGGGCGCCCGGACCCGAGCCGTGGCCCGGCTCCGCCGCGTGCTGCTGCTCTGTCATGTGTATATGGTGACGGCCGCGGCGCCGCCACGGCAGTCGGGATGACCCTGGCCCGACCCTGAGATCGCCCCTGACCCGTGCCGCGGGCACCGTTCGAGCGGCGGCCCGCGGGAGATCAGGGGAGTATCCGGGGTCGACCCTGATGCTGCGGCCGCGGTCGGCGTGTGACCATCGTTGGCATGCCGGAAGCCGCGACTTTGCCACTCGACGACCCGCGGCCCCCGCGCAAGCTCTACCGCAGCAGCGACGGACGCTGGCTCGGAGGCGTGGCGCGGGGGCTCGCCGGGCATCTCGGTCTGCCCGTGGTCTGGGTGCGGCTGATGTTCGTCGGCCTGTGCATGGCGGACGGACTGGGCACGCTGCTGTACGCGGCGTTCTGGTTCTTCGTGCCGCTGGGCGTCGGCGGTGTCGACGCCGACCGGCCTCCCGCGCTGTCCACGGAGACCTCGCCGGACGGCCGCCGCAGGCTGGTCGCGCGCAGACCCGACCGGGGCCAGATCGTCGCGCTGCTCCTCATGGTCGTGATGGCCATGATCTTCGCGGGCAATGTGAATCTGGTCGGTGCCAAGGCCTATCTCTGGCCCACGGTGCTCGTCGGCGCGGGCGTGGCCCTCGTCTGGCGCCAGGCGGACAACGCGCGGCGGGCCCGCTGGATGGAGGTCGGCCGCCGCCGGCGCACGCTCACGCTGCTGCGTTCGGCCGCCGGAGTCCTGCTCGTCACCGCGGGCGTCTCGGGGATATTCGTGCTCCAGGGCTCGGCGGCCCACCTGGGTTCGGTGCTTCAGGCGGCGCTCGCGGTCCTCGTGGGCATCGGCCTCCTCGCCGGTCCCTACCTCGTCCGCATGACCCAGGATCTCTCCGAGGAGCGGCTGATGCGCATTCGCGCCCAGGAGCGAGCGGAGGTCGCCGCCCACGTCCACGACTCGGTGCTGCACACCCTGACCCTCATCCAGCGCAACGCGGAGAGTCCGGGCGAGGTGCGGCGGCTGGCCCGGGCCCAGGAGCGCGACCTGCGCGCCTGGCTCTACAAGCCGGAGGGCACCGGCAAGGACGAGGACGAGGAACCCGACACCCTCGCCGAGGCCGTCCGGCGTAGCGCCGCGGAGGTCGAGGACAAGCACGGCGTCCCCATCGAGGTCGTCGTCGTGGGGGACTGCCCGCTGGACGACAGGATCGGCGCACAGATGCAGGCCGCGAGAGAAGCGATGGTGAACGCCGCCAAGTACGGTGGCGAGGGCGGCGCGGTGCAGGTCTTCGCGGAAGTCGAGGGCCGGACGGTCTTCGTGTCCGTCCGGGACCGGGGCCCCGGCTTCGACCCGGACGCGATACCCGCCGACCGGATGGGCGTCAGAGAATCGATCATCGGCCGCATGGAGCGCAACGGCGGCACGGCACGGCTGCGTGCGGTGCCGGACGGCGGTACGGAGGTCGAGCTGGAGATGGAGAGGGCGGAGAAGACGTCATGAGCGACGCGAGCGGGCCGGGCGGCGGGACGCCGGAAGCCGGTGCGGACGCCGGTGCGGCGGTCAGTGCAACTGGCGCGGCTGCCGGGGCTGCCGGTGCGGCTGGTTCGGCCGAGGCGAGCGCGGCAGCGGGGGCCACGAGCGGTCGCCGGGTGCGGGTGGTTCTCGTGGACGACCACCGGATGTTCCGTACGGGGGTCCAGGCCGAGATCGGGGAGACCGAGCGGACGGGCGTGGAGGTGGTGGGGGAGGCCGCGGACGTCGACCAGGCGGTCTCGGTCATCACGGCCACGCGGCCCGAGGTGGTCCTCCTCGACGTCCATCTGCCGGGCGGCGGCGGGGTCGAAGTGCTGCGCCGCTGCGCGCCGTTGATGAGCGATGCCGAGCAGCCGGTGCGGTTCCTGGCGCTGTCCGTCTCCGACGCTGCCGAGGACGTCATCGGCGTGATCCGCGGTGGTGCGCGGGGGTACGTCACCAAGACGATCACCGGCACCGACCTGGTGGACTCCGTCTTCCGGGTCCAGGACGGCGACGCGGTGTTCTCCCCGCGTCTCGCCGGCTTCGTCCTCGACGCCTTCGCCTCGACCGACGCCCCGCCCGTGGACGAGGACCTCGACCGACTCACCCAGCGCGAGCGCGAGGTCCTGCGGCTGATCGCCCGCGGCTATGCGTACAAGGAGATCGCCAAGCAGCTCTTCATCTCCGTCAAGACGGTCGAGTCCCATGTCTCGGCGGTCCTGAGAAAGCTCCAGCTCTCCAACCGGCACGAGCTGACGCGGTGGGCTACGGCACGTCGGCTGGTCTGAGCGGCTGGGCCCGACGCGTGCGCGTACGAGTACGGCGTCACGGTTGAGCTGTGAGGCACAGTACGAACCAGACGGTCTTGCCGATGCCCTCCGCGCGCGGGGTCGCGCCCCAGTCGTCCGCCAGCGCGGCGACGAGGGCCAGGCCGCGGCCCGACTCGTCGTCCGGCGATGCGGTCCGGGGCGCGGGGAGGGTGCCGTTCGCGTCCGTCACCAGGACGCGGAGGCGGTCGTCGTCCAGGGTGCAGCGGACCCGGATTTCGCGGCCCGGCGAGACCCTTCCGTGCCGGTAGGCGTTCGTCACGAGTTCGCTGAGCAGCAGGACGGCCGTCTCCGTCGCCTCGTCGCCGAGCTTCCAGGCGGCGGTCTGTTCCCGGAGGAGGGTCCGGGCCCGGCCCGCGCTGCGGGCGTGACGCGGCAGGTGCCACACGGTGTCTTCGGGCATCGGCATGGGTTTCGGTCCTTGCGTGTGGTTCTCCGTCATTTGCCGTGATCAGGCTGGTGGTTGGCGCCTAGCCTCGCGAGTGTCGGCATGGGTACACAGCGTGCGTGTACACGCTGTGTTCAGCGGGAGGCAGGTGGGGCAGGCGTGGCGACTTCGGGGGATGCGCGGCAGTCGCGGCAACCGCGGGGACCGCAGCAGGCGTGGCGGTACTGCGGCAGCCAGATCAAGATGTGGCGCGAGGAGGCGGGCATCAGCCGCCAGGCGCTGGCCAGCGAGGCCAACTACGACTACGAGTACGTGAAGTCGATGGAGTGCGGGAGGAGGCGCCCTACGCTTGGCCTTTTGCAGGCGGCGGACCAGTTGTGCGGGGCGCGGGGGAAGCTGGTTGCGGCGCAGGAGTTTTTGAGGCCGGAGCCGTTCCCGGCGCGGTCACAGGAGTTCATGGCCATCGAGGGGGAGGCCATCAGCTTCTCCTGCTACGAGCCGCTGCTGATCCCGGGTTTGTTGCAGACCGAGGCCTACGCGCAAGCCTTGATCAGCGACGGTTGCCCGCCGCTCGACGATGAGACCGTGAGCGCACGCGTTGCCGCCAGGCTGCGCAGGGCGGAGGCCCTGCGACGCAGGGTCGGCGTGATGTACGGCTTCCTCCTCTACGAAGCCGCGCTGCACACTGGTGTAGGCGGCGAGGACGTGATGCGCCAGCAGTTCCAGCATCTCGTGGAGGTGGGGCAACTGCGCAACGTAGCCATCCAGATCCTGCCGTTCGGTCGGTGCGCAGGAGTTGCCCTCAACGGTCCGATCGTTCTGCTGGAGACGGAAGAGCACGACGTCTACGCCTTCGCCGAGGGGCAAGGGACGAGTGCCCTGTATGCCAACGCGGACAAGGTCAGTGCGTTGTCGCGCAAGCATGCCATGATCGGGATGCACGCCCTCAGCGTCGAGGAGTCTGCCGAGTTCATCAGAGGGGTGGCGAAGCGGAAGTGAATGACCACCTGACGTGGTTCAAGTCCAGCTACAGCGACAGCGAAGGCAGCAACTGCGTCGAAGTCGCCTACGCATGGCACAAGTCCAGTTACAGCGACTCCTCAGGCAGCGCATGTCTCGAAGTCGCCCACGACCAGCCCATGTCAGGGCGGCCCGTTACTCACGTTCGGGACTCGAAGCTCGGGGGTCGGGGCCCGGAGATCGCGATACCCGGCCGCGCCTGGGCGGCGTTCGTCGCGCACGCTCGTAGCGTCTGACGCCCCGCCGCTCGGGGCCCGTGCTTCGGGGGTCGAGAGTCGAGCTCTGTTTGTGAGGAATGGGTGGTTGGGTTCAACCCACCCTCCCTCCCAACGCCCGCGCGGGCCAGCGCACATGACATTTCGTGATCGGCTTGCCACGCGCCGTCGTGACGCTCTAGCGTTCGCAACAGCAAGCGACCCCGGCAGGTGCTACCAACACCGGACCGGGGTCTGACCTCAAGATCGAAACGAGCGATCTCATGGCTTCTGAAGACCCTAACGCGGTCATGCCCGCGTCCGCACACCCCATGGCCAATCCCGGTTACGGCAAACGGTCGGCGCCGGATCAGTCGCCGACCCGGACCGGCGATTTCGACCACCTCCCGCCTCGCGAGCGTTACGTCGCCGCCTTCATCGACCGGCTTCCCGACGGCGCCGCGATGGACGCCAAGACCCTCGCCAAGGCCCTGCCCCTCTACGGTCAGCAGGCCGTCCGGTCCGCCCTCAACGAGCTGTCCCGGGCCGGTCACCTCCGCCGGGTGCGGTGCCGTGCGCAAGGCGCGGCCACCGGTGAGGGAACTGGCGAGGGCGTGACTCGCTGGGTCTTCCGCACCCTGTGGTCGCGTACCGCACGTGACAGCGAATGGTGGGCCCGGGTGCTCTCGGGTGACGTACCGAGTGCCCAGGCGGCCACCGACGTCGTACCCCCCGCGGAGCGGCCCCGCCCCTCGGAGGGGTACGAAGCCCTCGCCCGGCTCGGCCGCGCCGAACCCCGGCTCGCGCTCTCCGCCGCCGACTGCGCCGCCCTCGAAGGGCTCGCCACCGACTGGCTGGCCAGAGGCGTCACCGCGGACCGGATGACGCAGTCCCTCACCGCCGGGCTCCCTGACCAGGTCCACTCACCCCGCGCGTTCCTGCGGCGGCGCCTCCAGGACAAGATGCCGCCCGAGCCGTCCATCACGGAGGTGCGACCACCGCTGACCATGCCGGAGTGCACCGACTGCGGCGTACCGGGCAGTCCCGAGGCCCTTCCCGACGGCCTCTGCCGGGCCTGCCGTGGCGGCGCCACGCCCGAGGAGCCGTGGGCGCTGCCTGCGACGGCCGTACGCGCCAGAGCCGCACAAGTGCGCGGGGCGATCCGCACACCGCTACGTGTGTGAGGCGTTTCCGCGCGCCCCGGCAGTCCGACCGACACTCTCACTAGGTAGGCGTCTCTCACATGGTCATGCGATACCCTCGCATTGTGGTAGCCAAAAAGCCTATTTCCGTCACCCTCGACTCGGACGTGCTCGCAGAGCTTCAGCGGCTCGTCGATGCGGGCGAGGCGGCATCGATCTCGGCCGTGATCAACGAGACCATGCGAAGCCGCGTCGAGCGTCGGAGGCGAGCCGAGCAGGCCAGGGAGTACGTCGAGGAGGCCCTGCTTCGTGGTCAGGCGCTGTCGGACGAGGAGCTCATCGAGGCGCGCGGCATGCTGGCCGCGAGCAAGGCCCGCAGCGACGCTCGCCGCAAGGGTGCGGCTGCGTGAGCGACGGCGTCATCCTGGACCAGCACGGTTTGCTCGCACTCGGGCGCGGGCATCGCGTGCTCTCCGCGTTCATCGTGGCGGCGCACGAGGACCCGCTCTACACGGTGGTCGTTCCGGCGCTCAGCCTGGCCGAGGCGACAGGGGAAAGGCCTGGAATCTCGGGTCACTTGGCCCAGCTCCCCGCCGTGGAAGTGGCTTCGGTCGACAGGGTGGTCGCCGACACCATGGGGCGTATCGCGACCACGATCTTCCCCGAGCAAGGGTGGCCGGCGGTGCACGTGGCCGCCGTCAGTATGGCGACCGGCTGGGAAGTCGCCACCACGGAGCCTGGCGCGTACCGCGGGTTCGGTGTGCCGGTGCTGCCGTTGACGGGATGAATCGCGCTCACCCGGCCTGCGTCACGCCGACCCGCGTCACGCCACCCGTGCCGCCCCCGCGAACGGCATTTCGTCGATCGGGGCCACGCGGACCGGAGCCGACGGGTTCGGGGCGTGGATCATCTGGCCGTTGCCGATGTAGATCCCGACGTGGCTGATGCCCGAGTAGAAGAAGACCAGGTCGCCCGGGGCGAGTTCGGAGCGGGCGACCCGGTGGCCCGCGTCGATCTGGGCGTACGTCGTACGCGGCAGGGAGACGCCAGCCGCGCGGTAGGCGGCCTGGACGAGGCCCGAGCAGTCGAAGGAGTCCGGACCGGTGGCACCCCACACGTACGGGCTGCCCAGCGCCTGGCGCGCGTACGCGATCGCGGCGGCGGCCCGGGAGCCGGGCGCCTGGCTGGAGGGCTGGCCAGCTGCTGAGCCCGTCGGCGAGCCTGCTGCCGGGCCCGCTGCCGGGCCCGATCCGGACGCGGGCGGGCCGGCGCCCGGACGCCCCGCATCCGTGCGGGACGAGCGCTCCCCGCCCTCCCCGCCACTGCCGCCCTCGTCCGCCGCGAGGCGTGCGCGCTGTTCGGCGGTGAGCCGGGACAGCAGCCGCCGGGCCTCGCCGAGCTTCCCGGTGATCGTGTTCTTGTGGCGGTTCAGTTCCGTCTGGCGGGACTTGAGGGTGGTGAGCTCCACCCGGGCGGCGCCACGCAGCCGCTCCAGCTCCCGCAACTGCGTCCGCGCCCGGCCGACGGCCGACGCCTGGCGGTCGCCCGCGCGCTCGGCGAACGCGGCGCCCTCCAGATACCGTTCGGGATCGTCCGACAGCGCCAGTTGCATCGCGGGGGCGGCCCCTCCGCTGCGGTACTGGGCCGCGGCGAGGGCGCCGAGCGCCTCCCGGGCCGCGTTGTACCGGTCCGCCCTGCGCGCCGCCTCGTCCCGCAGGTCGTTCAGCCGCCGCTCCGCCGCCCCGGCCTTCTCCTCGGCGCCGTTGTACTTCTCGGTGGCGACCTCCGCCTCCTCGTACAACTTGTCCACCTCTGCCTTGACCTCGGACAAGGAGAGCTGCGGATCGGCGTGCGCCGTGCCGTCGAGGCCCGTCGCGGTCGTCGCCGCGGTCGCCGCGCCGGCGAGGGCGACCGTGGCCGCGGTGCGGGCCGTGGGGCCGCGGAGCGAGCGCTGTCTGGGCTTGCGGTGCGCTGCCACGAGGGCCCACATCCTTCCGTACGGCCGCCCGCGCGGGGCGGTCTGCGGCGACCCGTCCGGTGGCGGCCCCGCACAGGGGAGCGAGCCGCCACCGGACCTTCTCGGCGGCGACCGGCGGCCGCCCCTGGCCCGGGCGGCGGTGGAGAGCCGGTCACCTGGGGGAGGACGCTAAGCCGGGGAACGAGGGCACGGAGACGCCATGTACGGAAATGACGGCAGTGGATCACCGGGTGACCGTGAGTGTCCGTCCCGCCGTACCGGAGCCGTCGATTCGAACCGGTTTGCTGACCGATGCGGCGGATCCCGGGGGACGGGGAGCGCCGGGCTGCTACGGCGGGCCGACCTCAGCCGCCGCGCAGAGAGAGCCCTGCGCCTCGGTCGTCACGCCAGGCCCGGTGACCGGAGCCGCCCGTGGGCAGGAATAGGCTCCGGACCATGGACGTACTCATCCATCTCTTCGTCGGCCTGCACATCATCGGGATCGCCGCGCTGCTCGGCGGCTTCCTCACCCAGATGAAAGCGATGGGCCAGGGCACGGCCCGGTTCGTCCCCGGGATGCTGCACGGCGCGCTCACCATGCTGGTCACGGGCATCGTGCTGGTCGGCCTCAATCAGGCCGACGACAACACCGTCAACAACATCAAGATCGGCGTGAAGCTCGCCCTGCTGATCGTGATCCTCGGGCTCGTCTATGTGAAGCGCGACGAGGAGAAGGTGGACAAGGGTGCCTTCGCCGCGGTCGGCCTGCTGACCATGGCGAACATCTTCATCGCCGTCCTCTGGACCTGAGCGGGCCTGAACGGGCCTTCCCGTAGAAGGGGGTCCACTAAAAGGGGGTCTACGCGTGCGTAGACCCCCTTCAACGTTTCCGGTCCGGCTCAGGCCGGCCGCACCACGCTGTGGATGATCGACTCACCCGCGTAGTAGATCGACTCCTCACGGACGTATGCGCCCGGCTTCGGGGCGTGGATCATCATGCCGTTGCCGATGTACACGCCCACGTGACTGATGTCGTCGTAGAAGAAGATCAGGTCACCGGGCTGCGCGGCGGAGAGCGAGACCGTGGTTCCCGCGTTCACCTGGTCGTACGTGGTACGCGGCAGGCTGACACCGGCGGCCTTCCAGGCGGCCTGCGTCAGCCCTGAGCAGTCGTAGGAGTCGGGCCCGGTCGCGCCCCAGACGTACGGCTTGCCGATCTGGGCGCGCGCGAAGGCGATGGCCTTGGCCGCCTTCGTACTGGACGAGGAACCCGCAGACGAGCCGGTCGAGGAACCTGTGGAGGTGCTGCCCGACGAGCTCGAGCCCTGGCTCTGTTCGGCCTCCTGGCGCTTCTTCTCCTCCGCGGCCTGCTGCCGGGCCAGCTCCTCGGCCTTGCGCTGGGCCTCCTGCTGCTTCTTCTCCTCGATCGCCTTCAGCCGTGCCTTCTCCTCGGCGGTCAGCTTGGACAGCAGCTCGCGGGCGTCGGCGAGCTTCTGCTGTACCTCCGCCTTGGACGTCTTCAGCGTCTTCTGCGACGAGGTGAGCGTCTCCAGGCTCTCCGACGCCTCCTGCCGCTTCTTCGTGGTCGCGGCCTGCTCGGTGACGTAGTCGTCGACGGCCTGCTTCTGGCGGCTGGTGAGCCGGCTCATCAGCTGGGTCTGGTCGAAGTAGTCCTGCGGGTTGTCGGCCAGCAGGAGGGTCGCCGTGTCGGGCGCGGCGGCGCCGGTGCGGTACTGGGCCGCGGCGAAGGAACCGAGCTCCTCGCGCGCGTCGTTGAGTTTTTCGGTGCGCTTGGCCACATCGTCGAGGAGGGTGTCGACGCGCTTGCGCTGTTTGGCGGTCTGCTCGCGCGTGGCGTTGTACTTCTCGGTGGCGGTCTCGGCCTGGTGGTAGAGGTCGTCGACCTTCTTCTGCACCTCCTCCATGCTCGGCTTCGGCTCGGCCGGCGCGGCGTTCGCCGTCTGCGAGAGCAGGGCCACGGAGGTGAGGGCGGCGGTGGCGAGGGTGGGGGTCCTGAGACCCGCAAGGCGCGTAGCGGCGGGACGCCATTTGCGGTGCGACGCCAAGGGAGGCGACTCCTTCCGTGATCCGCCTACCGGGTTAGCTGTCGGGTTCGGGCGGGTGGTTCGGAAGGGTTGCCCTACGGTGCGCGCGTGTCCAGTGGCTGCCCACTGGTTGGCGGCACCGATTCACCCCAAGGTCGGTTGGGTCCCCGGCTCCGGCTGCCGCGGGGGCGCACCGGACTCGGCGGAGGCCGCACGGCCCGGCGACGTTCGCCGGTGGGGGTCGGGCGGCCTGCGCAGCACGCTAGCCAACTCGTGTGTCTTCTGTGAAGGTTGATGTTCGATATGCCCGATACATTTTCGTGACCTTTTTGCGGGACGGTCGGTGGTGGTGACGTACGTCTCACCGTGGCGTGATGGCGGTGACGGCTGTCCGGAACGGACCGCGGTCGGGCCCGTAGCGGAAGGTGACCGGCCGGTGGCGCGGAGCCGATGAGAGGTACGCGATTTCCGGCGCGGTCCCGGGTGGTTCTGCTGCGCGGCCCCGGGTGTCAGTGGGGGCGCCTAGACTCGGATGGCGATGAGCAGCCTCTTTGACGACAGCTTCCTGGCGGACCTCCAGCCCTCCGGGGCCCATGGGGAAGAGCCTCCGCCGCCGCCCGAGGACGGGGCTCCGGAGCCGATCCCGGACGACCTGTTCGCCGGGCGCTTCGACGCGCCGCCGCCCAGGGACGCGTACTACCGGGACGGTGCCGCCCGCCCGCACGTGGACCCGGCCGCGCTCCTGGACGGGCTGAACGAGAACCAGCGCGCGGCCGTGGTGCACGCAGGCTCCCCTCTGCTCATCGTCGCGGGTGCCGGTTCCGGCAAGACGCGCGTGCTCACGCACCGCATCGCGCACCTGCTGGGCGAGCGCCATGTGCACCCGGGCCAGATCCTCGCGATCACGTTCACGAACAAGGCCGCGGGCGAGATGAAGGAGCGCGTGGAGCAGCTCGTGGGCCCGCGGGCGAACGCGATGTGGGTGATGACCTTCCACAGCGCGTGTGTGCGCATCCTGCGCCGCGAGTCCAAGAAGCTCGGCTTCACCTCGTCGTTCTCGATCTACGACGCCGCCGACTCCAAGCGCCTGATGGCCCTGGTCTGCCGTGACCTGGACCTCGACCCGAAGCGCTTCCCGCCGAAGTCGTTCAGCGCCAAGATCTCGAACCTGAAGAACGAGCTGATCGACGAGGAGGACTTCGCGGGCCAGGCGGCCGACGGTTTCGAGAAGACCCTCGCCCAGGCGTACGCGCTCTACCAGTCGCGGCTGCGCGAGGCGAACGCGCTCGACTTCGACGACCTGATCATGACGACGGTCAACCTGCTGCGCGCCTTCCCGGACGTCGCCGAGCACTACCGCCGCCGCTTCCGCCACGTCCTGGTCGACGAGTACCAGGACACCAACCACGCGCAGTACGCGCTGGTCAGGGAGCTCGTCGGTCCCTCCGGCGAGGGCGAGGGCGATGGCGTCGGCGACGGTCTCGGCGAGGGCCCGGCCGAGCTGTGCGTCGTGGGTGACGCCGACCAGTCGATCTACGCCTTCCGCGGCGCCACCATCCGCAACATCCTCCAGTTCGAGGAGGACTACCCGGACGCGACGACGATCCTCCTGGAGCAGAACTACCGCTCCACCCAGACCATCCTGAGCGCCGCGAACGCGGTCATCGAGCGCAACGAGAGCCGCCGCCCCAAGAACCTGTGGACCAACGCGGGCACGGGCGAGCGCATCACGGGCTACGTCGCGGACACGGAGCACGACGAGGCGCAGTTCGTCGCCGACGAGATCGACCGGCTCACCGACGCGGGCGAGGCGAAGGCGGGCGACGTCGCCGTCTTCTACCGGACGAACGCCCAGTCCCGTGTCTTCGAAGAGGTCTTCATCCGCGTCGGCCTGCCGTACAAGGTCGTCGGCGGCGTCCGCTTCTACGAGCGCAAGGAGGTCCGCGACGTCCTCGCGTACCTGCGCGTGCTGTCGAACCCGGAGGACTCGGTCCCGCTGCGCCGCATCCTGAACGTGCCCAAGCGCGGCATCGGCGACCGCGCGGAAGCCATGATCGACGCGCTCTCCCAGCGCGAGAAGATCAGCTTCCCGCAGGCGCTGCGCCGCGTCGACGAGGCGTACGGGATGGCGGCCCGCTCGACCAACGCCGTGAAGCGGTTCAACACGCTGATGGAGGACCTGCGCACCGTCGTGGAGTCGGGCGCGGGCCCGGCGACCGTCCTGGAGGCCGTGCTCGAACGCACCGGCTACCTGGCCGAGTTGCAGGCATCCACCGACCCGCAGGACGAGACCCGCATCGAGAACCTCCAGGAACTCGCGGCCGTCGCTCTCGAATTCGAGCAGGAGTCCGGTGAGGACGAGGAGGCGGGCTCGCTCTCCGACTTCCTGGAGCGGGTCGCGCTCGTCGCCGACTCCGACCAGATCCCCGACGAGGAGGACGGCAACGGCGTCATCACCCTGATGACCCTGCACACCGCCAAGGGCCTCGAATTCCCGGTCGTCTTCCTCACCGGCATGGAGGATGGCGTCTTCCCGCACATGCGCGCGCTCGGCCAGACGAAGGAACTGGAGGAGGAGCGGCGCCTCGCCTACGTCGGCATCACGCGCGCGCGGGAGCGGCTGTACCTGACGCGCTCGTCCATGCGCAGCGCCTGGGGCCAGCCCTCGTACAACCCGCCGTCCCGCTTCCTGGAGGAGATCCCGGACGCCCACTTGGAATGGAAGCGCACGGGATCCATGGGCGCGGTGGCCTCCGGACCGGTGTCGAGCGTCGCGGCCTCGCTGTCCTCGTCGCGCTCGCGCTCGGCGGCCTCGGGCGCGTCCGGGTTCGCGACGCGCCGCGGCGTCTCCGAGAAGCCGGTCGTCTCCCTGACCGTCGGGGACCGGGTCACGCACGACCAGTTCGGCCTCGGCACCGTCGTCGGGGTGAAGGGCACGGGCGCCAACGCGGAGGCGACCGTCGACTTCGGCGAAGCGAAGCCGAAGCGACTGCTGCTGCGGTACGCACCGGTGGAGAAGCTGTAGCCCAGGGAGTTACGGCGGGGGCGGGCGCCGTCGGTGGCCCGCCCGCGCCGGAGGGTGCTCGGTGGCCCGCCCGCGCCGGAGGGTGCTCGGCTGCCCGCCCCGCCGGAGAGCGCTCGGCTGCCTGCCGCACCGGAAAAATGGTCGCGTTGCGTCGGCGGTGGCCCGTCCCCGCCGGAAGACGCTCGTTACGCCGTCGGGTCCAGGTCGTGGCTGCGCAGCCACGGCAGCGGGTCGATCGCCGCACCGCCGGCCGGGCGGACCTCGAAGTGCAGGTGGGGGCCGGTGGAGTTGCCGGAGTTGCCGGAGAAGGCGATCGGGTCACCGGCCTTCACGGTGGTCCCGGAGGCGACCTTGTAACTGGAGAGGTGGCAGTACCACGTCTCCGTGCCGTCCTTGGCGGTCACGATCGCCATGTTGCCGTAGGCACTGTTCCACTGGGTGCGGACGGTGCCGTCGGTCGCGGCCATCACCGTCGTCCCGTACGAGACGGGGAAGTCGATGCCCGTGTGCACGGACATCCAGTTGACGCCGGCCTGGCCGTAGTAGGCGCTGAGGCCCTTCTGCGCGACCGGAAGGGCGAACTTGGGGCGCAGCCGCTCCTTGCGGGCCGCCTCTTCCGCCGCCTTCTTCTTCTGCGCTTCCTGCTGCGCCTTGAGGTCGATACGTTCCTGCGTCCGGCTCGCCCGGTCGGCGAAGTCGTCGGCGTCCGCCGAGAGGTTCGCGAGCTGGGTGTCCAGCTTGTTGTTGGCGGTGGTCGTCTTGGTCGACGTCGTCTTCTCCGCCGCTTCGGAGGCCGTCGTCTCCTTGCCGTCGTCGCCGCTCACGCCCACCACCGAGGCGGCGGCGATGCCCGCGACGCCCATCACGCACGCCGAGGGCACGGCGACCGTCAGCAGTGCGGAACGCTTGGCGGGAGCGCGGCGGCGGGAACGGCTCGCCGACCGGTTCGCCGCGCGTGAGCCCGGAGCCGGGGCGGCCGGTGTCCCATCGGTGACCTCTTCGACCCCGTCGAGGAGGAACGGCTGCGTCTCGTCCGGGTGCTCGCCGCCGGCCGTCTCCAACCCGTCGTCCACCGCGGCGGGTTGCTCGTACGGGACCTGTTCGAAGGTGGCCGTGGCCTGCTGGTCGAAGGGCTCGGAAGCCTGCTGGTCGTAGGACTCGGGAGCCGGCTGGTCGTAGGCGACCTGCTCGAACGTGGCGGTCGCCTGCTGGTCGAACGGTACGGCCGCGGGCTGCCCATACGTTTCGGCGCCGAACGCGTCCGCGCCGAACGCGTCCGCGGAAGCGCCGCCGTCGCCGTTCCACTGCGTGGCGTCGTAGGCGCCCGTGTCGAAGATCTGCGTGGCGGCCCACTGCTGGGTGTGGTCCTGCTGGCCGTGGTCGCCGTGGTCGAGCGGACCGGCCTGGCCGAGCGGACCCGCCTGCTCCGGCTGGAGCCAGGCGCTCGCGTCCCACTGGCCGCTGCCGTCGTGGCCCTGCGACTGCGCCGGAATACCGGCGAGTTGCTGGTATCCGGCCGCCCAGGCGGTGGTGTCGTAGCCGCCGGTGTCGTACCCGTCCTGGTGCTGCGCCGCGTAGGGGTCGTAGCCCAGCGTCTGGTGACCGCCGGTGGCCGACGTCTGATCACCCGCCTGCCAGTGCCCGGTGTCGTACGAACCCGTGGCCGCGCCCATGGTCTGGTCGGTGGCCGCGCCGGAAGCGCCCTGGAGATCGCCGAAGAGCGGATCGGCCGCGAAGCTCGTCGCCGCGTAACCGCCGTGACCGGTGTCGAATCCGGTGGCGGCATAACCGTCGTACGTGGTGAAGTCGCCGTACTGGCCGTCCGGTCCGCTGTAGGACGCGTAGTGCGCCGAGGCGGCATCGGAGGCCGGAGCCGGGGGAGTTGCGGTCCCCGACGGGTGACGGTCGTTCACCAACTTCTCTTTCGCCTCGACAACAGGGGCTGGCAGAGCAGTGCGGTGACTGTACCCGGCGGTACGAGCGCGCGACAATCTTCCTCAGGTTTCGTGCACGCAGGAAAGGGGCATTCGGCCGTCTTTCGGCGGACTGCGGGCGCGGCTTTGGCCTGGCGTTCGATCGGTGTTCGAATTGATGCGCCGTCGGACCCGCCGTCCACCCCGTCGTACGGACCCCTGTTCGACCCGCCGCACGGACCGCTGTCAGGTCACTGTGGGATCGCTGTCGGGTCGCTGTCGGATCGCCGTGAGGTCGCCGGCGGGTCGGTCGCTGTCGGAATTTGTCAGGCCACCGTCAGATCGTCGCTCGTGCCGGCGACCGCGGGTGCCCCCGTCTCCTCGATGTCGAGTGCCTGGCGTATCCCGGTCGCGACGGCGGGATGCACCGGAAGGGCGAGATGTCCGATCCCGCTCACCCGCACGTTCTGTACGAGCAGGTCGGGATGGTCGACGCTGGCCGTCTCCAGCGGGTCCATGAGCTGGTCGAGATCGCTCCAGAAACTCACGAAGTGCGTACGGCAGCCCGGCGCGGGCCGACGCAGCTCCTCGATGATCCGCGACTCCGGACGCATCTGGCGGACGATCGGGTGCGCGTTCGCCAGCGGGACGACGCGGGTGCCCGCGTGCGGGGTGCCGAGCGTGACCAGGACGCGTACCCGCAGGTCACCGCCGAGGCGCTGCACGTAGTAGCGCGCGATCAGGCCGCCGAGGCTGTGCCCGACGATGTCCACCTGCTGGTGGCCCGTGCGCTCGCATATCTCTTCTATGTGCCGGCCGAGCAGCTCGGCGGCGGTGCGGATGTCGCAGGTGAGGGGCGAGTAGTTGAGCGACTCGATGCGCTGCCTGCCGTGCTGGGCGAGGCTGCGGCGCAGCAGTACGAAGACCGAGCGGTTGTCGATGAAGCCGTGCAGGAGCACGACTGGGGGCTTGGTGTCGGTCGGCAGCGCGGCGGCGTCCGCCGGCACGGCGGCCGGGGCGGACCTGCGCTCCTGGACGATGCCCGACGGGTAGAGGAGCAGATGCCCCGCGAGGATCGTCATCTCCAGGGCTGTCGCCTTCAGCAGGGCCATGGAAAGTCCCGCCAGTCTGCTGGGGAACAGGCGGTGACAGAGCGGATAGAAGGGCAGCACTGCCCCGGTGACCTTCATGGCCGACCTCCCGTCGGCACGCGGGAGGAGCCTCTGTCCCCCGTGTGCGCTCATGGAGAACCGCGATGCGGTGAATCGGCGATCCCCGACGGGTCCCCGCCTCCTGTGGTGGGGCGCCACCCGGTCCGCCCTGGCGGACATGGCGTGGCGTCTTGTGCCGTCGCCGACGAACCCCACTGCCGCGACGTCCTCGGGTGGTCGCGGTGCCGGGGCTACCTCAGGCGGCTCTCCTTGCGCACGTCCCGCTGTGGTCCCTGTGCCGCGGGGTGCGTGGGTCCCAACGGTGCGAGGGCCGCGAAATGAGCGGAGCCGTGCGCGGCGAACGTGTCCCACGTGTGATTTCCCCCTCGGTCTCCACCGCGAAACTGCCGGTTGCGGGATGCTGGGGATAACGTTCGTTCACTTCCCCCGTCCCCGTGTGGTGCGGGGAACCCGTGCGATGTGTTCGGTACACGTTGTCCGTACACGTTGTCCGGTACAGGTTGGTCAGTCGGTTCATGGAGGCAGTGATGGGTGTGGCAGCCGGTCCGATCCGCGTGGTGGTGGCCAAGCCGGGGCTCGACGGCCACGATCGCGGGGCCAAGGTGATCGCGCGGGCGCTGCGCGACGCCGGCATGGAGGTCATCTACACGGGACTGCACCAGACGCCCGAGCAGATCGTGGACACCGCGATCCAGGAGGACGCCGACGCGATCGGTCTGTCCATCCTCTCCGGCGCCCACAACACGCTCTTCGCCGCTGTCATCGAGCTGCTCCGGGAGCGCGACGCCGAGGACATCAAGGTCTTCGGCGGCGGCATCATCCCCGAGGCGGACATCGCGCCGCTGAAGGAGAAGGGCGTCGCCGAGATCTTCACGCCCGGCGCCACGACGGCCTCGATCGTGGAGTGGGTCCGCGGGAACGTACGACAGCCGGCGGGGGCGTAGGGGCGCGGGGCGTTGAGGCCGGGCCGGGTCCGCCGGGACGCGCCGACTGCGGCGGGCGACCGGCTACGGCGGGTGGCGGCCGCGTCCGGATGGCGGGGCGCGGGGCGCCGGACGCGGTAAGCACCGCGTGGCGGGACGCTGGATGCCGGACGCGGGACGCCGGACGCGGTCTGCCGGACGGCGGTAGGCGCCGGGCCGTGGGGCGCCCGTGTGGTGGAGCGCGGTGAGTCGTGGCACGGCTGCTCCTCACGTTGCCCACGGCTGCTCCTCACGTTGCTGTCGTCGGGGCCATGAGCTCCGCCGACATCGTCGCGCGCAGGCGCAGGGTCGTGGTCAGGCGCTGGAAGGACTCCGCCCAGTAGCCGCCGGCACCGGGTGAGGCGTTCTCCTGCTCGTCCGGGACCGAGGTGAGGCCGTCGAGGCGCGCGGCCTCGGCCGGGTCGAGGCACCGCTCCGCCAGCCCCATCACCCCGCTGAAGCTCCAGGGGTAACTGCCCGCGTCCCGCGCGATGTTCAAGGCGTCCACGACCGCCCGGCCCAGCGGCTCGCTCCAGGGCACCGCGCACACACCGAGCAGCTGGAACGCCTCGGACAGACCGTGCGTGGCGATGAACCGCGCCACCCACTCCGCCCGCTCGGCGGCCTCCAGCGTCGTCAGCAGCTTCGCCCGCTCCGCCAGCGACACCGCCCCGGGCCCGCCGGCCTCCGGAGCGGAAGGCGACCCGAGCAGCGCCCGCGACCAGGCGGGATCACGCTGCCGTACGGCGGCCCGGCACCACGCGGCGTGCAGCTCGCCCTGCCAGTCGTCCGTCACCGGCAACGCCACTGCCTCCTCCGGTGTCCGTCCCCCGAGGACCCGGGACCAGGTCCCAAGGGGCGCCGCTTCCACCAACTGGCCGAGCCACCAGGACCGTTCACCCCGCCCCGCCGGGGCCTTGGGCACCACCCCGTCGCGCTCCATCTCCGCGTCGCACTCGTGCGGTGCCTCCACCACGATCGCCGGCTCGCTGCGCGTACGGTCCAGGGCCACGCACGAACCGGCGCGGGCCGCCATCCGCCCGGCGAGCGCGGAACCGGGCAGCGCCGACAGCAACTCGGCCGCCGTGGACCGCACATTGCGGCTGCGGTCGGTCAGCGCCTGCTCCAGGAACGGCTCGTCCGCCGCGTCCAGGCCCGTCCGCAGCGAGTCGAGGAACATCAGGCGGTCCTCCGCGCGCTCCGTCGCCCAGGTCGTCGAAAGCAGTTCGCGCGCGGTGGCCGGTTGCCGCGCCCTGACCGCCGCGAGCAGCGCGACCCGCTCGGCGAACAGGCCCTCCTGCCACAACCGCGTCATGCGCTCGCGATCGTCGAGGTCCGGCAGGGCCGCGCCGCCGCCCGGCGCGGCCCGCAGGGCGAACCGCCAGTCCTGACGCAGCCGCGCCAGCCACAGCGCGCGCGGCCCGGCGAAGGTGAGCGCGGCCGGCCGCAGATCGGTACGGCCGCGGGCCGCGTCCAGCAGGGCGGGCAGCAGCTGCGGGGGCGGGGCGAAGCCGCGCGAGTTCGCCAGCGCGAGCCACTGCGGGAGCAGCTCCCTCAGATCCGGTGCCGAGCCCCTGCGGCCGCCCGAACCGCTGCCGGGCCGGTCCGCCAGCAGCATCGAGAGCCTGCGGGCCGCGGCGGGCGGCAGCGGCGGGCGCGGGTCCGCGGCGGCGGGCTCGGGCCGGGCCGCTGCGCGGGCGGGCCGCAGTCCGGCCCTGCGGCGCACGGTCTCGACAGCGGCGGCGTCCAGCAGCGCCACCGGGGCTTCCCGCCGCGGGTCCCACGCCGAAGGCGTACGCCGGTCGGTGCCGAGCAGCGCCGAGATGACGAGGTCCTCCCAGGAGTCACCGGCCGGCGCTTCCGGGGGAGCGGGTGTCCTGTTCATGAGCGTCCTTGGAGGTGAGGGAGCGGGAGCAGGAATGGGGAGGGGGTCAGCACAGGGGCACCGCCTCTCCCGTCGTCTCCGGCCAGGCCGTCAGGGGGGTGAAGCCGCGGTGGCCGCACTCGCCGAAGACCGTGACGGGCGCGCCGCCGGACAGGGCGACCAGTCGCCACAGGCCGGGGCGGGACACGGCGGAGGGCGCCAGCGGCAGCGCCAGCTCCCCGTCCGCGTCGGCCAGCTGCCAGGCGTCGCCCGCCGGGGTCGGTATCACCCGGTCGAGCGTCACCGGCCAGGAGTCCAGCCAGGGATCGGACCGCAGTGCCTCCCCGTAGCGGGCCGCCGCCTCGGCCGTGGTCGTACCGACCGGACGCACCGCCGTAGGGGAGGGCGCCGCGAACTGCTCGCCCAGGGCCGCTCTCAACTGGCCCGCGCCGCCCGTGTACGCCGACAGCTCCGCGTCGAGGGCCAGCCCCACCGGCAGGGACAGCTCGGGCGCGCGGCCCGCGGCCCCGTAGGAGAGGAGCAGCGCCGTACGGCCGGACTCGGCGCCGTGCAGCCAGGCGCGGCGGGTCGTGAGATGGCCCTCCACCGTGTCGTACTGAGCCAGGACCACCCAGTGGTCGCGCACCGGCGGACCGTCGGCCGAGCCGGGCAGCCCGATGCGCGAGCGGACGGTCGCGGCGAGGCTCTCCGGCAGGAGCTCGCGGCGCAGCCAGCCCTGGTCGAGGAGATGGAGCAGCGCGCACTCTTCCAGCAGCCGCACCGGCCAGTCGGGACCCGACGACGGGACGGCGCCCAACTCCCGCACCCGCGCGGCCAGTCCCGGCGCCTGCGCGTCCACCATGCGGGCCGCGGTCTCCTCCCACAGCCCGTACCCCGCGCGCTCCGCTGCGGCCAGGCCGCCGCGCAGCAGGTCGGCGAGGCGCTGCTCCAGCTCCACCGTCCCCGCCGTGATCCGCTCGGCCCGGCGCTCGGCACGGCGCCGCGCCGCCTCGGGATCACCGGCCGGCGCCGCGCCCGTGGCGGCGGCCGCCCGCTTGTCGTCCGCGCGCTTGCGTCTGCCCGCGATCCACTGCTCCGCCCAGTCCGGCGCCGCCCCCCGCGGCACCGTCCCGTCCCCGCCCGACCAGAGCAGCAGCAGCCCCAGCGCGTGCTTGCACGGGAACTTGCGGCTCGGACAACTGCACTTGTACGCCGGGCCCGCGGTGTCCGCGATGTCGACGACCGTCTGATACGGCTTGCTGCCGCTGCCCTTGCACAGCCCCCACACCGTCCCCTCGCCCGAACTGCCCGCCTCCGACCACGGTCCGGCCGCGCCGAGCTTGCTTCCCGCCTTGCGTGATGCGGCGTCAGGCGCCAGTGCCAGCACCTGATCCGCCGTCCAGCGCACCCCCTGCTGAGTCATGCCATCGAAGGTAGATCCCGCCACTGACAATCGCTCATCGCGACCGCGTTTGCGCAGGTCAGAGCGGATTGTCAGTGGCGTGGTGCACGGTGGAACCAGATCCGAACCGGCCGAGCTGGAGGGGGACCGAGCCATGTCCGTGTCCGTAGAACCGACGTCCGTCGATCCGTCCGACCCGACGTCCGCCGATCCGTCCGACCCGACGTCCGCCGATCCGTCCGCGGAAGAGAGCGGGGGGAGCGGTGCGAGCGGTGCGGGCGAGGCTCTGCGGCCGCACGCCGAGACCGCGTTCGCCGCCGAACTGGCCGCGCTGGCCGCGCAGGACGACCGGCCCCGGCCGGCCCGCTGGCGGCTGTCGCCGTGGGCCGTCGCGACGTACCTGCTCGGCGGCACGCTGCCGGACGGCACGGTGATCACACCGAAGTACGTGGGCCCGCGGCGCATCGTCGAGGTCGCCGTGACGACGCTCGCCACCGACCGGGCGCTGCTCCTGCTCGGCGTGCCCGGCACCGCCAAGACCTGGGTGTCCGAGCACCTGGCCGCGGCCGTCAGCGGGGACTCGACGCTGCTCGTGCAGGGCACGGCGGGCACCCCCGAAGAGGCGATCCGCTACGGCTGGAACTACGCGCAGCTCCTCGCCCACGGCCCGAGCCGCGCGGCGCTCGTCCCCAGCCCCGTCATGCGCGCCATGTCCGACGGCATGACGGCCCGCATCGAGGAGCTGACCCGCATCCCGGCCGACGTACAGGACACCCTGATCACGATCCTGTCGGAGAAGACCCTGCCGATCCCGGAGCTGGGCCAGGAGGTGCAGGCCGTCCGCGGCTTCAACGTCATCGCCACGGCCAACGACCGCGACCGCGGGGTGAACGACCTGTCCAGCGCGCTGCGCCGCCGATTCAACACGGTCGTGCTGCCGCTGCCCGAGACCGCCGACGCGGAGGTCGACATCGTCTCGCGCCGCGTCGACCAGATCGGCCGCTCGCTCGACCTCCCCTCCGTGCCCGACGGCATGGACGAGATCCGCCGCGTGGTCACCGTCTTCCGCGAGCTGCGCGACGGGGTCACGGCCGACGGCCGGACGAAGCTGAAGTCGCCCAGCGGCACGCTCTCCACCGCCGAGGCGATCTCCGTCGTCACCAACGGCCTCGCGCTGGCCGCCCACTTCGGCGACGGCGTCCTGCGGGCGAGCGACGTCGCCGCCGGCATCCTCGGCGCCGTCGTCCGCGACCCGGCCGCCGACCGCGTCATCTGGCAGGAGTACCTGGAGGCGGTCGTCCGCGAGCGCGACGGCTGGAAGGACTTCTACCGGGCCTGCCGGGAGGTCGGCGCATGACCGGGCCGCGCGGTACGGGGCCGCTGCTGCTGGGGGTGCGGCACCACGGGCCGGGCTCCGCCCGCGCGGTACGGGCCGCGCTGGAGGAGGCCCGCCCCGGGGCGGTGCTGATCGAGGGTCCCCCGGAGGCCGACGCGCTGATCCCGCTCGCCGCCGATGCGGACATGCGGCCGCCCGTCGCACTCCTCGCCCACGCCGTGGACGAACCGGGCCGGTCGGCGTTCTGGCCGCTCGCCGAGTTCTCCCCGGAGTGGGTGGCGATCCGGTGGGCCGTGGAGCACGGGGTCCCGGCCCGCTTCATCGACCTCCCGGCGGCCCACACCCTCGCGTGGGGGCGCGAGGAGCGGGAGCCCGGGAAGGAGCAAGAAGAGGAGGGGGAGGGTAAGTCCGGGGGGACCGAGGCGGCCGTGCAGGAGGCCGTGCGGATCGACCCGCTCGCCGTGCTCGCGGAGACCGCCGGTTACGACGACCCGGAGCGGTGGTGGGAGGACGTCGTCGAACACCGGGGCGGGGCGGACACCGACGCGTTCGCACCCTTCGAGGTGCTCGGCGACGCGATGGCGGCGCTGCGCGAGACGTACGGCAGCGGTGGCCACGACCGCGACCTGGTGCGCGAGGCGTACATGCGGATCCAGCTGCGGGCGGCGCAGAAGGAGTTCGCGGACGGGGTGGCCGTGGTGTGCGGGGCCTGGCACGTCCCCGCGCTGCGCGAGAAGCACACCGTCTCCGCCGACCGGGCGCTGCTGAAGGGGCTGCCCAAGGTCAAGACGGACATGACCTGGGTGCCGTGGACGCACCGCCGGCTGTCCCGGGCGAGCGGTTACGGCGCGGGCATCGACTCGCCCGGCTGGTACGGGCATCTCTTCACCGCCCGGGACCGCCCGGTCGAGCGCTGGATGACCAAGGTCGCCGGACTCCTGCGCGACGAGGACCGCCTCGTGTCGTCGGCGCACGTCATCGAGGCGGTACGGCTGGCGCGGACGCTCGCCGCGATGCGGGGCCGGCCGCTGCCCGGACTGACCGAGACCACCGACGCGGTGCGCGCCGTGATGTGCGAGGGGTCGGACGTGCCGCTCGCGCTGGTGCACGACCGGCTGGTCGTCGGGGACGTCCTGGGGGAGGTGCCGGAGTCCGCACCGGCGGTGCCGTTGCAGCGCGACCTCACCCGGCTCCAGCGGCGGCTGCGCTGCAAGCCGGAGGCGCTTGAGCGGGAGCTGGAGCTCGACCTGCGCAAGGACACCGACGCCGAGCGCAGCCGGCTGCTGCACCGGCTGCGCCTCCTGGGCATCGGCTGGGGCGAGCCGGCCGCCTCGCGCGGCAGCACGGGCACCTTCCGGGAGACCTGGCGGCTGCGCTGGGAGCCGGAGCTGTCCGTACGGGTCGCCGAGGCGGGGGTGTGGGGCACGACCGTGCTGTCCGCGGCGACGGCGAAGGCCGAGGCGGACGCCGTCGCGGCGGGGTCGCTCGCCGACGTCACGGCGCTCGCCGAGCGCTGCCTGCTCGCCGGGCTCCCGGAGGCGCTGCCCGTGGTCATGGGCGTCCTCGCCGACCGCGCCGCCCTGGACGCGGACGTCGGCCATCTCGCCCAGGCGCTGCCCGCCCTGGTCCGTTCCCTGCGCTACGGCGACGTGCGCGGCACCGACGTGCACGCGCTCACCGAGGTCGCGGCCGGTCTCGCGGAGCGCGTCTTCGTCGGCCTCCCGCCCGCCTGCGCGGGACTCGACGCGGAGGCCGCCGAGGAGATGCGGCGTCATGTGGACGCGGTGCAGGGAGCGGTGGGCCTGCTGGGCGAGGCCCGTGCGGCCGGGCTCGCTGATGCGGAGGCCGGTGTGGTCGGGTCCGCTGACGCGGAGGCCGGTGTGGTCGGGTCCGCTGACGCGGAGGCCGGTGTGGTCGGGTCCGCTGATGCGGAGGCCGGTGTGGTCGGGTCCGCTGATGCGGAGGCCCGTGCGGCCGAGCGCACCGGTGCCGATGCGGGCGTCGTATCCCCGCCCGGCGGCCCGACGGCCCTGCGGGAGCGCTGGCACTCCGTGCTCCGGGTGCTGTCCGCGCGCGAGACCGTGCCCGGCGTGATCCGGGGCCGGGCCGTACGGCTGCTGCTCGACAGCGGGGAGCTGGCGCAGGACGAGGCGGCGCGGCTGATGGGGCTCGTGCTGTCCCCGGGGACGTCGCCGGCGGACGCGGCCGCGTGGATCGAGGGCTTCGTCGGGGGCGGTTCCGGTGGCGGGATGCTGCTCCTGCACGACGAGCGGCTGCTGGGGCTGGTGGACGCGTGGCTGACCGGCGTCCCGGGGGACGCGTTCACCGACGTACTGCCGCTGCTGCGGCGCACGTTCTCGGCGTACGAGGCGGGGGTGCGCCGGACGCTGGGCGAGCTGGTGCGGCGCGGTCCGGGCACGGGCGCCCCCCAGACCTCCGCCGGCACCTCCGGAATACCCGGCTTCGCACCGGACCTCGACACAGCCCGCGCGGACGCGGTGGTGCCGATGCTGCGGCTGCTGCTGGGTCTCGGCGAGCACGCGGGCAGTGATACGGGCTGTGACGCGGGCCGTGACGCGGGCCGTGACGTGGGCCGTGACGTGGGCCGTGACGTGGGCAGTGACGCTGGCAGTGGCGTGGGCCGTGACGCGGGCTGTGACGCGGGCCGTGACGCGGGCCGTGACGCGGGCAGTGGCGTGGGCAGTGGCGTGGGCCGTGACGCGGGCCGTGGCGCGGGCAGTGGCGTGGGCCGTGGCGTGGGTAATGACGACAACGATCTGGTGGGGGTGGGCCGATGACGGCCACGGCGGGGAGCCCGAGCCCGAGCGCGGCCGACGACGAGCGGCTGCGGCGGTGGCGGCTGGTCCTCGGGGGAGACGCGGCGGACGGCACCGGCTGCTCGCTGGCCGGACAGGACATGGCGATGGACGGCGCGCTCGCCGCGCTCTACGGGAAAGGGGACAAACCGCAGCCGGGACGGGAGCGGTCGGCGGGGCTCGGGGCATCGGCACCGTCCGTCGCACGCTGGCTCGGCGACATCAGGACGTACTTCCCGTCCTCCGTCGTCCAGATCATGCAGCGGGACGCCATCGACCGGCTCGGGCTGTCCACCCTGCTCCTCGAACCGGAGATGCTGGAGGCGGTGGAGGCCGACGTCCACCTCGTCGGCACGCTGCTCTCCCTCAACAAGGCCATGCCCGAGACGACGAAGGAGACGGCCCGCGCCGTCGTCCGCAAGGTCGTCGAGGACCTGGAGAAGCGGCTGGCGTCCCGCACCCGCGCCACCCTCACCGGCGCGCTCGACCGCAGCGCACGCATCAGCCGGCCCCGCCACCACGACATCGACTGGAACCGCACGATCGCGGCGAACCTCAAGCATTACCTGCCCGAGTACCGCACGATCGTGCCCGAGCGGCTCATCGGCTACGGGCGGGCGTCGCAGTCGGTGAAGAAGGAGGTCATCCTCTGCATCGACCAGTCGGGTTCGATGGCGGCGTCCGTCGTCTACGCCTCGGTGTTCGGGGCGGTGCTCGCGTCGATGCGGTCCATCGCCACCCGGCTCGTCGTCTTCGACACGGCCGTCGTGGATCTCACCGACCAGCTCGACGACCCGGTCGACGTCCTCTTCGGCACGCAGCTGGGCGGCGGTACGGACATCAACCGGGCGCTGGCGTACTGCCAGTCGCAGATCACCCGGCCCGCGGACACCGTCGTCGTCCTCATCAGCGACCTGTACGAGGGCGGCATACGGAACGAGATGCTGAAGCGGGTCGCGGCGATGAAGGCGTCGGGGGTGCAGTTCGTGACGCTGCTCGCGCTGTCCGACGAAGGGGCGCCCGCCTACGACCGGGAGCACGCGGCGGCGCTGGCGGCCCTCGACGCACCGGCGTTCGCCTGCACGCCCGATCTGTTCCCCGAGGTGATGGCGGCGGCGATCGAGAAGCGGCCCCTGCCGATACCGGACACGCAGTGAACACCGGGCGCTGAGGAAGACGGCTGCGGGAGAGACCTCGGGGCAGATCCGAGGGGGAGAAAGCGGACATGCGTACCCATCAGTAACAGGGGGCTTGCGCAACCTCCGTACTCACGTGCGAGGATCGACACCCTCTTCATTAAATCTTCATCCAGCGGGACGAGATGACCGCCCGCGCGCTCGACCCGTCTCGTTCCGCCGCACGAGAGGCTCCCGCAGTCTTGTCCCCGTCAGTCGCCGCACCCGTGCCCCGGGCCGCCCTGCGCGTGATGCGCGCGGCGGCCGGACGGCGTGTGCTGCAACTGGCCCTGCTGGTGGGCGCGTTGTTCGCCCTCGGCCTGCTCTGCGGACAGCAGGCCCAGGCGGCGGACGGGACGGACGGGGTGGACGGGACTCCGTCGGCCCGTGCCGGAGTGATCCGCCCGGTGGGCGGCGAGGCCGTACGGCCGGTCGGTGACGTGGTCGACGGCGTCGTCAACGGCGTGGTCGGTGGTGCCGTCAGCGGCGTCGTCGACGGTGTCGCCACCGGCGATCTCGCCGGGACGATCGGGACGGTCGGCGAAGTCGTGGAGACGGTGACGGGGGAGCTGGCCGACGTGTCGGCGCAGTTGCCCCAGTTGCCGCAGATTCCGCCGATCGCCGAGCAGCCGTCGGTGCCGTCCTTGCCGACGGTCCCGTCCCTGCCGTCCCTTCCCGGGCTCCCCGGACTCCCGGCGACCCCGGAGCTGCCGAGCCTGCCCGGCGCGTCCGCTGCGGGCGACACGCTTCCGGCGTCAGTGCCGCCGGTGTCCGTGCAGGACGGCGACGCGGCCCCGGACCAGGACGGCAGACAGGCGGACGACGACGCCGCTGCGGCGGTTACGGTCCGCCCGGCGGCGGAGACGTACGGACCGACGTACGCCGGGACCGATGTGATCACCGGGTCCGCGCACAGCGGCTCGTACGGCGGCGGGCAGGGTGTCCGGGCTGTCGCACCCCCGGAGCGGGCGCCCGCGGGCGACCCGACCGGTCTTCTGGGCAACCGTTCGGCGGTCGACGGCGGCGCGCCGCGGCACGGCGACTCGCAGGCGGTCGCGCCGCACCACCGGGTGTCGATGCGGCTCGTGCCCGGCGCCGCCGCGGTGCTGATCGCGGCCGGGACGCGGGACAGGCACCGGGACATTCTCAAGTTCCCCGGCTAGGGCGACCCGCTACTCCCCTCCCCTCCCCTTTCACCTCTCGTTTCGCGCAGCGCATTCGCGTCCCCTCTTTCTCTGCGCGGCCGTGGCCTCGCTCTTCCCGCGTGGCCGCGCCCTCGCGATGCCGCCGCGCGGCACACCACAGACTCCGCAGGGGCAGGGCTCCGGATGGCCGAAAGCCGTCGGCCGGCCGGCCCATGCCCCGCGGGCAGGGCCCATCGGCTCCCAGGGGTGGGAACCGCCGGGCCCGGGCCCCTCGAAAACCATTGAGGGGCCGGACCTTCGAAGCCATTGAAGGCCCGTTCAGGTGCCTCACCGGGCCAACCCCAGCCCGGTGAGGCACCGCATGCCTGAGGCATGCCTGATGCACGTTGTGACAGGTATCACCGCTCAGGTGTGATCTGCGATTTAGGGACCCGCGTCGAGCGGCGATAACCTGCGAGACGGACATGCCGCGCGCTCGGTCACCGTGTGCGCCTCCCTAGTGACAGCGGACGTCACGTTGCCCTTCGCGGCACGCCCACGCATCCAACGAACCGCGAGATCACTGATAGGGACGGACGCGCGTGGACCTGTTCGAGTACCAGGCGAGGGACCTCTTCGCCAAGCACGGTGTACCGGTGCTGGCCGGTGAAGTCATCGACACGCCTGAGGCGGCCCGCGCAGCCACCGAGCGGCTGGGCGGCAAGTCTGTCGTCAAGGCGCAGGTGAAGGTCGGCGGCCGAGGCAAGGCCGGTGGCGTGAAGCTGGCGGCGACCCCGGACGAGGCCGTCGCGCGCGCGACGGACATCCTCGGCATGGACATCAAGGGCCACACGGTCCACAAGGTGATGATCGCCGAGACGGCTCCGGAGATCGTGGAGGAGTACTACGTCTCCTTCCTCCTCGACCGCACCAACCGCACCTTCCTCTCCATCGCCTCCGTCGAGGGCGGCATGGAGATCGAGGAGGTGGCGGCCACCCGTCCGGAGGCCGTCGCCAAGACGCCGATCGACGCCAACGAGGGTGTGACCCCCGAGATCGCGCGCCAGATCGTCGAGGCCGCGAAGTTCCCGGCCGAGGTCGCCGACAAGGTGGCCGACATCCTGGTCACCCTGTGGAAGACCTTCATCGAGGAGGACGCCCTCCTGGTCGAGGTCAACCCGCTGGCGAAGGTCGCCTCCGGCGACGTCCTCGCCCTCGACGGCAAGGTCTCCCTGGACGAGAACGCGGACTTCCGCCACCCCGACCACGCGGAGCTCGTCGACCACGCGGCGGCCAACCCGCTCGAGGCCGCCGCCAAGGAGAAGAACCTCAACTACGTCAAGCTCGACGGCGAGGTCGGCATCATCGGCAACGGCGCGGGTCTCGTCATGAGCACCCTCGACGTGGTCGCGTACGCGGGTGAGAAGCACGGCGGCGTGAAGCCCGCCAACTTCCTCGACATCGGCGGCGGCGCCTCCGCCGCGGTCATGGCGAACGGCCTGGAGATCATCCTCGGCGACGCGGACGTCAAGTCCGTCTTCGTCAACGTCTTCGGCGGCATCACCGCCTGCGACGAGGTCGCCAACGGCATCGTCCAGGCGCTCCAGCTCCTGGCCGACAAGGGCGAGGAAGTCACCAAGCCCCTCGTCGTCCGCCTCGACGGCAACAACGCGGAGCTGGGTCGCAAGATCCTGTCGGACGCCAACCACCCGCTCGTGCAGCGCGTGGACACCATGGACGGCGCGGCCGACAAGGCCGCCGAGCTCGCGGCTGCGAAGTAAGGGACGAGGGACACCACAGCCATGGCTATCTTCCTCAACAAGGACTCCAAGGTCATCGTCCAGGGCATGACCGGTGCCACGGGCATGAAGCACACCAAGCTCATGCTGGCCGACGGCACGAACATCGTCGGCGGCGTGAACCCGCGCAAGGCCGGCACCACGGTCGACGTCGACGGCACCGAGATCCCGGTCTTCGGCACGGTCGCCGAGGCGATCGAGAAGACGGGCGCCAACGTGTCCGTCCTCTTCGTCCCGCCGGCCTTCTCCAAGGCCGCCGTGGTCGAGGCGATCGACGCCGAGATCCCGCTCGCGGTCGTCATCACCGAGGGCATCGCCGTCCACGACTCCGCCGCGTTCTACGCGTACGCGAAGTCCAAGGGCGACAAGACCCGGATCATCGGCCCGAACTGCCCCGGTCTCATCACCCCGGGCCAGTCGAACGCCGGCATCATCCCGGGCGACATCACCAAGCCGGGCCGCATCGGCCTGGTCTCGAAGTCGGGCACGCTGACGTACCAGATGATGTACGAGCTGCGTGACATCGGCTTCTCCTCCGCCGTCGGCATCGGTGGTGACCCGGTCATCGGCACCACGCACATCGACGCGCTCGCCGCGTTCGAGGCCGACCCCGAGACCGACCTGATCGTGATGATCGGCGAGATCGGCGGCGACGCCGAGGAGCGCGCGGCCGACTTCATCAAGGCCAACGTGACCAAGCCGGTCGTCGGCTACGTCGCGGGCTTCACCGCGCCCGAGGGCAAGACCATGGGCCACGCCGGCGCCATCGTCTCCGGCTCCTCCGGCACGGCCGCCGCGAAGAAGGAGGCCCTCGAGGCCGCCGGCGTCAAGGTCGGCAAGACGCCGACCGAGACGGCGAAGCTGGCCCGCGAGATCCTCGCCGGCTGACCTTCGACAACCTCACCGGCCGTTCCCTTCCGTTCCGGCCGGCGCCGAGTGGGCCCGCACCCCGATCCGG